>JAHJQZ010000131.1 GCA_018818925.1 Alphaproteobacteria bacterium | reverse complement strand
CTTTGCGGAACGTCCGCTCATGGCTGTCGCCGAACGGGCCGGCCTGCTGCCCGTCGTCTCCCGCATGCGCCGCAAAAGAGGTGTCTCGGTTCCTGGTCGTACCGAAGCCCTCGGTGGAAACCGACTCGCCGCCGCGCGGCGTAAAACCGCGGCCGATGACGCGCCACAGCCGCACCGGAACGGAATCCTCGCCCCCGCCCGTCTCGGCCTCGTCGGTGTTCCCGTCATCCCGCCTTTCGGATGCCGCCGGCGCCACGGGCCTGGGCTCAGTCGGTGCGCCCATTTCCGCCGCTGCCGCCGCGGTGAGGGGCGGACTTGCTAGTTCGGGCTCTGGAATGCGTTTGCCTTGCGGTTCGACAACGGCGTCGGCCTGCGGCGCATCGGCCTGCGGCGGCGCCAGAATGCCGTCGTCGCTGTCGTCGAGTGGCTGGTACAGCACCTGGCTACTGTCGAGCCGGTCGAGTAGCGAGGACAGCTTGCTGCCGCCGTCTTCAGTATCGCTGGCCGCTTGCGCCACCTGCGTGCCGCCGGCGGTCCGCGCGGCCGCCTGCTGGAGCACCATTGCGGTCTCGTCCGGAACGAGCGCTTCGATAGGCGGGGCGGCCGGTGCCGGCACTGGTGGGATTTCAGCCTCGGCCGCGGCTTCGGGAAAGATCGCAAACCGGCTTTGTCCGGCGCCGGCCGGCAATTCCAGTGCCGGCTTCTGCCGCGCCGTCAGGCGGGCTCTGCCGTCGCCGCCGCTGGCGAGCACGCTGCCGTCGGCCCCGGTCAGCACGAAATGCGCCGCGCCGCCGGCAAAGGGGCGCAGGCTGTCGGCATCGAACGCGATCAGTGCCATTTCGGCGTCCGACACCTTGTCGGCCATCACCACCAGAAGAGCCGGCGGTCCGCCCTCGATCAAAAGCGGCGTGCAGGTACAGGTTTCGGAGATCGGCTTGCGCCCAAGGGTGAACTGCAGCCGCGCCCGGCTCGGCCGGTTGGGCACACCGAGCCGGATCGCTCGCGGAATCTGGCGGGCGACCGGCACCAGTCGCTCGCCCGCGGCGCGCCGGTGGGACGCCTCATAGGCCAGCGCGGCACGGTTGCGCCAGACAAGGCGTTCGTCTTCCGATGCCCAGATCCATGCCGGACGATCGTCCGCCAGCAGGGCGGCGGCCTGTCGTTCGGAGTCTGAATTGAGCCAGGGTGACGTCATAAAAGGTCCATCAATGGCAAAAAGCGTCTTGTTCCGGCACAGATGGGCCCGAGTGTTCACGTCTTGTTTAGATATCGGATAGGGCACCGGGGGTCCATATGCGAACCTGCCTCCGGACAGCGGAACTGTCGAGATGGTTAAGCCGCGCACCGATATGTTGTGGACAGGACAGGGCGGAAATCGCCCCTTGCAAGGGCCGGCGCCGCGCCCTATGTTCCCGCCGGTTTCGTGACCTGCCGCCTTAGCTCAGTTGGTTAGAGCGCTAGATTGTGGATCTAGAGGTCCTCCGTTCAATCCGGAGAGGCGGTACCACTCCCAAACCATCAGACGCAATGTCATGCAGACCGGCACGCTGTCGAGCCGCCAGTCGCTTATCCGCCGACGCGCTATTTCTCGATGCGCAGCTGCGAAAGCTGTTCGGCGATGGAGGTGAAAACCGTGTTGAGCTCGGAGGCCTGGGTCGGGAAGTAGGCCTTGGACGGCTCGGAGGCGCAGGATGTCAGCATGTTGGTCGTCGTCTGGTTCGGCGACTGCAAACCGATCGTGTAGATGGTGATGCCGGCATTCTTGGCATTGGTGCAGGCCTCGAGCGTCAGGGTGTTCATCTTGAGCTGCAGGGCGTCTCCATCGGAATTCTGGTAGGCCGTGCTGCCCGGATGCATGGTCAGGCGGTCGTTGTACTGGTAGCCATAGGGCATGTAATAGTAGGTGCCGTTCATGTTCGGCGTGGCCCAGGGGTCGTTGCGCCGATCGATGTGCCAATAGGTGTTCTCGCCGTCGGTCATCATGATGATGACCTTGGACGTGGCGGTGCCGTAATTCCTGCCTTCGGTGAAGGGCAAGGTTGGTGATAGCGTGCGGAAACCCCAGGCCACACCCTCGTGGATGTTGGTGCCGCCATCGGCAACCATTCCATTGACCTTGGTGGTCAGCGTCAAGACGTTGTCGGTCAGCGGCTGGATGCTGGCATTCGGGCAGCCGGCATTCGGGCCTTGCGTATAGTCTTCATGTCCCGAAGCGGTCAGGTCGACGCTGGCGCCAGCGTATTTGCAGATGCGTTCCTGCTTCTCACGATTGGAGAGCCCAGTGGGCGTATAGATCAGCGTGCAGCTCATCGAACTGCCACCGCACGAACACGACTGGCTGGTGCCGTTGGTGTCGACATAGCTGCACACCTTGGTGGTCGTGGTGCACCAGGACGAGTGGCACCAGCTCGGTCTGGTGGTCTGGTAGGAACAGGTGCAGGTGCCGAGCGTCACATCGCACGAACTCGGCGAATCGTTGACATAGGAATTGTTGAAGCCGGAATCGGGACTGCCGGCGCTTCCCGGCTCGTCGGGCGCGAATTCGGGCAGGAAAAGCGTGTCTGGATTGGCGGCTGAGGGCGTCGTGTCGTCGACGCTATAGGGGTAAGGCCGCGATTCGAAACAGCCCTTCCAGCTCTGTCCCGTCATCGACTCGATCAAAGCGATCCGGTCGATCTGCTGCAGCGTCTGCACCAAATCGTCGTTGTCATTGTCAAGATTGTCGTTGGCATAGGCGGTGTTGCCGGCCCGATCGACCCAGGTTTCATTCTTCAAGCTCGCGCCGGCATTGACGAAAAAGGTGAAGGGCACGATGGCCACATGTGTGTTTGGGTTCTTGACCGCGCCGGTGGCCGGTGAACTGGTGCCGTAGAACAGGATGTTTATTGCATTGATGGCGGCCGTCTTGAGACTGGCGATCTTGGTGCCGCCCATCGAGCCGGAATTGTCGAGAACGAAAGACGCCTCGATATGCAGCTTCTTGCGCGTCACCTGCGAGATGATCTGGGTGGTCATTTGGTCGATGCCGACCAGGGCGACGAAGGCCATCGGCACCTTCAGTTCGGCCCTGAGCAGCAGCTGGCCATTGTCGGTGTTCACATCGACCGCGTCGACAATGGCGGAAACGCCCGGATCGGTGATGCGCTCGCTCAGCAGTGCCTGCGCCGCTATCTGCAACTGCGCCTTGTCTTTGGTATAGATCTCCGGTTGCAGCGCCAGCGCCGCGGCATCGAGGGCAATCTGCGAACGCGCGCGCACCTGGTCGACCAGCACGTAATCGACAACGGCGCCGGCCATGGCCGTCAGCGAGATGGCCATGACGGCGAAAATGACGGCGAACACGCCACGATCGTCGCGCGCGAAACGCTTGAACAGCCGAGCGAACATGTTCGGACCAACCGATTGCAAGGACATGCGCGAGTCTGGCGCCAAATCCCTAACTAAAAGACAATCACCTTCGCGCCAATTTTAGCGCGGGCGTAAAGGTCCTTTACATCCTCATTGGTCAGCCGGATGCAGCCGGACGACACGTTTCCGCCGATGGTCCAGGGTTCGTTGGTGCCGTGGATACGGTAGAGCGTCGAACCAATGTAAAGGGCGCGGGCCCCGAGGGGATTATCAAGCCCGCCTTCCATATAGGTGGGGATGTCGGGGCGGCGCTCGAGCATTTCCGGAGGCGGCGTCCAGTCGGGCCAAGTCCTTTTGGCGGTTATGGCGTGTGAGCCCGACCATTCGAAGCCGGTGCGGGCGACGCCAATGCCGTAGCGCATGGCCAGACCCTTGCCGAGCACGAGATAGAGGTGCTTTTCGCCGGTATTGACGATGATCGTGCCCGGTTTTTCCGCCGTGGCGTATGGCACCACCTGGCGCAGCAGCGATGGCGGCAGCTGGGACTCGGTCGTGAGCGTCAGCGCGTTGGGGCGGCCTTTCGCCGAAACTGTCACGCCAGCCGGCGGCGGCACCGGCAGGCTGCGCGTCGCAGCTTCGGCTACTCCAAGGGCGGCCGTCAGAATGGCAGCAGCCAGGGCTGCGGCCTGGCGGTGGCGGTTCCAATGCACCATGATCGACAAAAACTCCGAACTCTCGTCACGGCAAGCGCAATGCGGGGCATGCCCCCTTGTCGACAGGATCGCTCGCAACAGGCAATTTTGCGTGAATGGAAGTGGTTAGCATCCGGTTAAGCGCGTTGAATTTGTCGTGAGCTGCAACGCAAAACGTCTGTCCGACTGCCGAGCAGGGCCGATTCTGCTCCTGCCATTCCCTGTCACGACCTGTGCTATTCATGCGCCCTGAAAGAAGCCGGAGACACGCGATGACCGAGAAGGACCGCTGCCCCTGGGCGGGAACCGATCCGATCTACCGCGCCTATCACGACGAGGAATGGGGTCGTCCGGTGGTCGACGATCATCGCCTGTTCGAAAAGATCTGTCTCGAAGGCTTCCAGTCCGGGCTGAGCTGGCTGACGATCCTCAGAAAGCGCGAGAATTTCCGCCGCGCCTTCGACGGATTCGATTTCGCCAGGATCGCCCGCTACACCGAGGCCGATGTCGACCGGCTTCTCACCGATACCGGCATCGTCCGGCATCGCGGCAAGATTCTCGCCACGATCAACAATGCTGGCCGCGCCTTGGCCTTGCGTGACGAGTTCGGCTCGCTCGCCGCCTTTTTCTGGCGGTTCGAGCCGGAAGTGGAGGCACGCCCGACCGAGTTCTCCTGGCAGACACTGTCGCGTCTTGCCGAAACGCCGGCGTCGCGCGCCCTGTCGAAGGACCTCAAGAAGCGCGGCTGGCGTTTCGTCGGGCCGACCACCTGCTATGCCTTCATGCAGGCCATGGGCCTGGTCAACGACCATGTCGAGACCTGCCACTGTCGCGCGCCGCTTCTGGCAGCACGGGCGCGCCTGGTCCTGCCGGTTCCGGCAAAACCGGTTTGAACCTTTCCGTCGCCGCCCGCGTCCGATGGACGAAAGCGGATTGCCGCTCCTCCCAAGTCAACTCCGACTCGGCCCGCTTCGGCGGGCCTCTTCTTTTGCGTGCGAGCCAGTTTTCATTGCACAAAAAGCCGTGCACAATCCGGTGAACCTTTTTTCCCGTTCATGCGTCCAAACAGTAACGGCAAGGCCGATCGATGCAGACCGATGTCCGCGACAGGGAGCTTGTGGCCCGCATAGCCAGGCGCGACAGCGCCGCGCTGAGGGCCCTCTACATGACCCACAGCGTGCGCGTCTACCGCTTCGTTCTGCGCCTCGCCCGAAACGAGACGTTGGCTGAGGACGTTGTCTCCGAGACCTTTTTGAAGGTCTGGCAGAAGGCGGCGAGCTACGGAGGACAGGCGCGGGTTTCCACCTGGCTTCTGTCCATCGCCCGCAACGAGGCCATCAGCGTCTTGCGCAAGAAAACCGAAGCGCCGCTCGACGACGACGCGGGCTTCGAACAAGAGGATGAAAGCGATACCCAGGACGTGCTGACGGCAAAAAAGGACAAGGGCGTCGTGATGCGCAAATGCATCGACAAGCTCTCGGACGCGCATCGCGAAATCATCGATCTCGTCTATTACCAGGACTGTTCGGTCGCCGAGATCGCCAAGATGCTCGATATCCCCGAGAACACGGTGAAGACCCGCATGTTCCACGCCCGCAAGCAATTGTCCGAGCACTTCCGGCGCGCGGGGATCGACAGAGGTTGGCCATGAATGAACACATCGAGACGAAATTGCCCGCGGACGAGGCCGAACTCCTGCTGCCGTTCTATGTCAACGGCACGCTCGGCGAGGCCGACCGTCAGGCGGTCGAGTCCTGGCTGACCCGCGCCGACGACGCGGCCGGCCTGCTGGCCCGCGTCACCGAGGAACTGGAACTGACGCGCAGCGATGCCGAGACGCTCGGCATGCCGTCGCGGCAGGTGCTCGACAAACTGATGAGCGAAATCGGCGCCGCGCCTTCCGCCGCCCGCGCGCCCGGCCTTGTCGAACGCATCTGGAACATGCTGTCGCCGCGCTATGCCCTGGCCGGCGCGGCGGCCCTTTGCGCCGTCGTCGCCCTTCAGGCCGGCTACATCGTTTATTCCGGCCAAAAGGCGCCGGCCGAATACCAGACCGCCAGCGGCCAGGCCGGAACCTTTGCCGGGCCGACGGCGCTGGTCGTATTCGCCGCCGGCGCCGAGATGAGCGCCATTGCCGCCCGCCTCGCCGAACTCGACCTCGTCATCCTCGACGGCCCCAAGCCCGGCGGCATGTTCGTCGTCGGCGCCAGGGACAGCGCGGACGGCCGGGCCGCGCTCTCGGCCTTCGGTCGATCGGAGCAATTGACGCAATTCTTCCAGTTGCGCTGACGGAAGCGGAACAATGATCGGAAAATCCCTTGCTCTTGCCCTCTTCGTCTCGGTCCTTTTAAGCCTGCCCACCCTGGCGGAGGACAACAGGACCGGCGGCAAGACCAACCAGGGTGGCGGCGTCAATTTCGGCAGGGTCGTCGGCACTTTCGTGACCCAGGCGGCCAGACTCGCCGCCCAGCAGGCCATCGAGGACGCTCGCGAGGCGGAGCAAACGCCGCAAACGACCGCGCCGACGACGCGGAAGCCGCCCGTCACGCGTGTCGTTGCCCCGACCGTGCTTTTTGCCGACGTGCCCCTGCCGCTGCCGCGTCCCGAATTTCGCGACGTTCCAACGCCGCCTGCCCGCCCGTCGGTGTTCGACGGCCGGCCGGTTATCCTTGATGCGCAATACGATCCCAATAGCCTAGTGCTGATCCTCGAACCGCGCCCGGGCGTGCCGCTCGACCGGCTGATCGACAAGGAGATCGCGGAGCGTTTCGGCCTCGTCCTGATCGGCAGGCGCGAACTGACGCTCGGCGGCATTGTTGTCGCCCGCTATCGCCTGCCCGAGGGCGTCGGCGTCATCGAAATGATCGAACGCCTTGCCGAGGTGCCCGGCCTTATCGTCGCCCAGCCGCAATATCTGTTCATGGGAGCACAATCCGCCGCGCCGCCCGACATGAAGGGCCTGCAATACGCGCCCAAGAAGCTCAACGCCCTTGTGGCGCAGGAGACCGGCGACGGCGCCGGAATCGTCATCGGCCTGATCGATACCGGCGTCGATGTCGAGCAGCCAGCCTTCGCCCATGCGCATATCGCCCTGTTCGACGTCATGGCCGATGCGCCGGTCGTGAGCCGGGACCATGGCACGGCGCTGGCCGGGCTGATGCTGGCGAGCGAAAGCCTCGATGGCATCGCCCCCGGCGCCTCGCTCGTCTCGGTGCGGGCCTTCGATGCCGACGAAACCGGCCAGGCCTTGTCGGGCAGCTTCGAAATCGCCGCCGCCATCGATGTCGCCGTCGCCGAGGGCGCCCGCCTGATCAATCTCAGCTTCGCCGGACCGCGCGATCCGCTTGTCATGACCATGCTTGATCGCGCCGCCGAGCAGGGCGTCATCATCGTCGCCGCCGCCGGCAACAATGGCCCGGACGCGCCGCCGGCCTGGCCCGGCGCCCATCGCGACGCCATCGCCGTCACCGCCACCGATGCCGGCGACAGGCTGTATGCGGAAGCCAATCGCGGCGCCTATGTCGCGGTGTCGGCACCCGGCGTCGACGTGCTGAGCCCCATGCCTGAAGCCCGGTTCGATCTGTTGTCCGGCACCTCCATTGCGACGGCGCATGTCTCGGGCGTCATCGCCCTGATGCTCGAACGCGATCCGGCCCTCGGCCGCGACGACATCCTCGCCATTTTCGCCGAAGTCTCGCACGATCTCGGCCCGCCAGGACGCGACGACCAATTCGGCATCGGCCTCGCCGACGCGGCGGCGGCGGTAGCGGCAGCGATGAATTAGACGGTTGATCCCGAGATTTGATGGAAGCGGGCGCTTCCTTCACCTCTCCCTTTGGGGGAGAGGTCGACGCGAAGCGGCGGGTGAGGGGGCCTTTCTGCAAACATTGCGAAGGCCCCCTCACCCGGACCTCCGCTGCGCTCCGGCCCGACCTCTCCCCCAAGGGAGAGGTGAAAGGTGCCAAGCGCGCGGTTTCCGTCAAGACGCGAATGCGTCTAGACTTGTTCTTGCATTTGTCCCGGCGATGCCGTCCATGACTGTTGCGAATTTGTCTGTGTCTTTTCGGCAACAGTAAGCCGGTCACTTGTATTTTCCACGGATGCGATCTTGCTCGTCGCCCCGAACACGGATAGCAAGCACCGTCCCGACCATTCCAAACCAAGAGGAGGGCATATATGACCGAACGTCTGACCGCTCTTCGATTTTGGAATCGGTTCTTCAGGCATTGTGCCCCGGAGCTGAAAACGCTCCGCTAGGTCTCGGGACCTGACCCCCAAAATCCAGAACCAACACCGGCACTGAACGGCGCCCCATAGCCGTTGCCGCGCCGGATTCCCCCCAAATATCCGGAGCCGGCACATGCCCAACAAGCATGTCCGGAAATCAACGATGAGTGTACGCTTTGCGTCCCTCGAGGATGGATTCTCGATCCGCAGGATCGTGGCATTCGATGTCTTCCGCTGGAACTTGCGGCTGGGCTTTGCGATTTCGCCGCGCGACATGCGCGACCTTCGCCATGCTAGGAAGCGAAAAATGCCACCTCTGCAACTGTCGCCGCGTCTCAGGGAAGACATCGGCCTTCCGCGTCTGCCGGAGCCGTCCCTGCACGACGTGGCGGTCAACATGTTGAGCAGGCCCTGGTAACCCCCGGCCACGACCTGCCTTGCGCCTGTCCTCCCGCCCGTGACACCGGGCGGGAGGCGGGTATTCGGCCGCGCCCGGCGCTGCTGCTTGCCGGTGATGCGCCAATCCGCTAACAAGACGCCGGAATTCCGGGGCGCGCGCGGCGCCCCCTTCTTGAATGGACAAGCCAGATGGCCAGCAAACAAGGGCTGATCGCGCCGCGCCTGCCGCGCGGTTTCGAGGACCGTACTTCCGCCGATATCGCGGCGACCAATGAAATGATCGCGAAAATCCGCGAGGTCTACGAGCGCTACGGCTTCGATCCGGTCGAAACTCCGTTCTTCGAATATACCGAGACGCTCGGCAAATTCCTGCCCGACGCGGACCGGCCCAATCAGGGCGTGTTCTCGTTGCAGGACGACGACGAGGCTTGGATGAGCCTCCGCTACGACTTGACGGCGCCGCTCGCCCGCCATTTCGCTGAGAATTTCGAGACGCTCCCGAAGCCCTACCGCACCTACCGGCAGGGCTACGTCTTCCGCAACGAAAAGCCCGGCCCCGGCCGTTTCCGCCAGTTCATGCAGTTCGACGCCGACACCGTCGGCGCGGCGGGTCCGGAAGCGGACGCCGAGATGTGCATGATGATGGCCGATACGATGGACGCGCTGGGGCTGGCGGGGAAGTATGTCGTCCGGGTGAACAACCGGAAGGTGCTGGACGGCTTGATGTCATGGATCGGGCTTGGTGGTCCGAATGGGACCACACCGCAACTTGACGCAAAGCGGCTAGCTGTAATGCGAGTGCTCGACAAGTATGATCGACTTGGTGTGCCTGGTGTAAAAGCGCTACTTGAACAAGGGAGAACTGACGAAAGCGGTGATTTCTCCCCCGGCGCGGGCCTAGACTGGGACCAAGTAAGTCGCATTCTGTGGTTCCTCACTATTCGATCTGAGGACTATGCGGTCACGGAGTCCTCACGCGCAGCCTTCAATCCGATTCTGAGGCTAAAACCGGACGGAGGCGGCTTTTTTGAATCCGACTTGCTGAGTGCGTTCGAGAACGCATACGGCTCTGACGCAGTCTTTTTGGAAGGCGTGTGCGAATTTCGCGCGATGGAGTCGATGATTGAGGCAGCTGGTTACGGAGATGGCCGCATCCGCATAGACCCCTCCGTCGTCCGCGGCCTCGAATACTACACCGGCCCGGTCTTCGAGATCGAACTGACCTTCCCGGTCACCAACGACAAGGGCCAGCAGGTCGTCTTCGGTTCGGTCGGTGGCGGTGGCCGCTATGACGGGCTCGTCTCGCGCTTCCGCAAGGAACCGGTGCCGGCGACGGGCTTTTCCATCGGCGTCTCGCGTCTCGCCCATGCGCTGAAGCTCACTGGCCTGCTCGGCAACGAACAGCCCACCGGCCCGGTTGTCGTCTGCGTCATGGACAAGGACCAGAAGGCCGGATACCAGAAAATGGTCGCCGAGCTTAGGGCCGCCGGCATCCGCGCCGAAATGTATCTCGGCAATCCCAAGAATGTCGGGCGCCAGTTCGCTTATGCCGACCAGCGCAATTCACCGGCGGTCATCATCGAGGGTACGCAGGAGCGCGAGCAGGGGATCATCCAGATCAAGGACCTGATCGCCGGCAAGCAGGCCTCCAGGGCGATCACCGACAACGAACAGTGGAAGTCCGAACGCCCCGGCCAGTTCGAATGCCGGCGCGACGAGCTAGTCGCAAGGATTTCCGAACTTCCCGCCGTCGCGGCGCAAGTGAAGAAGCGCGGCTGATGTTCGTAGGTTTGGCACAGGCCCCCGTGTTTGCCTCCGCTTCCCTCCCCCTTGTGGGGCTTCGAGCCGTCCCGAAGGGTCAATCATGCCAGTGGCATGATTGGAGGGGAGAAGGCCTTGAGACCTATGGCCGAATGGCAGGGGTTGGCGAACAGGGCTTGGCGTTTGCCAAGTCCGTCGTGAGCCTAGGTGGGGGTATCGGCGCCGATATTTGCGGCCCCACCCCACCCGACCCGGCTACGCCGGGCCACCCTCCCCCTCAAGGGGAGGGAAGGGGGTCGAAATGATATCTTCCCCCCGCGCCGCCCTCGAGGCCCTTGTCTCCACCCCCGGCCTGACCCGCATCGATCCGCCGATCCTGATGTCGGCCGACCCCTATTTCGACCTGGCCGGCGAGGAGTTCCGCCGCCGCCTGGTGCTGACCTCGGGTGTCGACGGCGAGGAATACTGCCTGAGGCCCGATTTCACCCTGCCCATCGCCCGCCATTATCTGGAAAACGGCGTAGGCGAAGCCGCCTATTCCTATCTCGGCACGCTGTTTCGCCAGCGCCCGGACGGCCCGGCCGAATTCGACCAGACCGGGCTCGAACTGATCGGCCAGCCCGATCCCGCCGCCGCCCTCGACCGGGTGATCCATTTCGCCCGCGACGTGCTCATGACCTATGGCGTCACGGCACCGCGCGTGCGCATCGGCAGCGTCGCGCTGTTCGAAGCCGTGCTCGCCGGGGCCGAGATGCCCGATGTCTGGCGTCCGCGCCTGCGTCACCGCTTCGGCCATGCCGGTTCGCTCGACGCGCTTCTGGAGCGGCTTTCCGATCCGCACGGCGCCGAAGGCAATATCCGCACGCCCCCGCTTGCCGAAATCGAAACCGACGTGGCCGGGCGCATGGCCGCCGCCGGCCTGCCCTTCGACACCTCGCGCGCTCCGGCCGAGATCGCCGCCCGCTATCTCGAAAAGCAGGCGCTGGCCGCCGCCTACGTGCCGGGCGAGACCATCCAGCTTCTCACCGACTATCTCGGCGTCGCCGGTCCGGTCGAGACGGCCCTCGCAACGATCGGCGGCCTCATCGAAACGCCTCCCGCCGGCTTCGAGGTCGCGCGCGCCGCCATCCGCCGCCATTTCGAAACGCTCGGGCAATGCCTGCCTGGCGCCGAGATCGTCTTCGACGCCGGTTTCGCGCCGCGCCTCGACTATTACACCGGCCTCGTCTTCGAAATGACCGGTGAGGATGGCGCCGTGCTCGCCTCGGGCGGCGAATACGACCGGCTCTTGCAGCGGCTCGGCGCCGGGCGCGAGATCGCCGCTTCCGGCTGCGCCCTCTGGGTCGACCGGCTGGAAAAGGAGGGCGGCAAATGAGCGGGCTCATTCTCGCTGTCCCCTCCAAAGGCCGGCTCGAAGAAGCGACGCGCAAGGTCTTCGCAAAGGCCGGGCTAGCCATCGAACGACCGGGCGGCGCCCGCTCCTATCAGGGCGACATCCCGGCGCTGCCGGGCGTCGTCGTCCGCTTCCTGCCGGCGAGCGAGATCGCCCGCGAACTGATCCGCGGCACCGTCCATGCCGGCGTCACCGGCGCCGACCTCATCCACGAGGCCTCCGAACAGGGTCCGCAATCGGCTCGCTTCGCCAGACCGCTCGGTTTCGGCGGCGCCGATGTCGTCATCGCCGTGCCCGATGCCTGGATCGATGTCACCTCGATGCGCGACCTCGCCGATGTCGCATCCGACTTCCGCGCCGGCCATGGCCGCTGGCTTCGCGTCGCCACCAAGTATCTCAACCTGACGCGGCGCTATTTCGCCCGCTTCGGCATCGCCGAATACCGGATCGTGGAAAGTCTCGGCGCCACCGAGGCGGCTCCGGCTGCCGGCGCCGCCGACCTCATCGTCGACATCACCTCGACCGGCTCGACCCTTGCCGCCAACGGCTTGCGCATTGTCGAGGATGGATTGATCCTCAAGTCCGAGGCCAATCTCATCGTGTCGAAAACCATTGTTTGGGATGCGGAGGCGCTTGTCCTGCGCAAGAGCCTGCTCGGCGCCTTCGGGGTGGATGGCGATTAGGTGATCGACCCGCTCACCCTTGCCACCCTCGGCGGCGTCGGGCTTGTCGCCGGCTTCATCGACGCCATCGCCGGCGGCGGCGGTCTCATCTCCGTTCCGGCGCTGCTGTCCGCCGGGCTGCCGCCGATCGCGACGCTCGCCACCAACAAGATGCAATCCGTCGTCGGCACGACGATCGCGGCGCTGACCTTCGGCCGCAAGGGCTTTTTCGCGCTGCGGCAGATGGTTTTGCCGATCGCCGCCACCTTTGCCGGCGCCTATCTCGGGGCGCTGTCGGTCAAGCAGGTCGACACATCGCTGCTCGCGTCGGTCGTGCCCGCCGCCCTGGTGCTGATCGCGCTCTATTTCCTCGTTTCGCCGAGACTGACCGATTCCGACCGTGCCGCCCGCCTCGGCTTTGCCGTTTTCGTTCCCATCACCGGCTTTCTCATCGGCTTTTACGACGGATTGTTCGGTCCGGGCACTGGCTCGTTCTTCACCCTCGCCTTCGTCTCCCTGTTCGGCCTTGGCGTCACCCGCGCCGCCGGCCACACCAAGCTGCTGAACGCAACCTCGAATTATGCGGCGCTGGCATTGTTCATCCCGGCCGGAGACGTGGTCTGGTCGGTGGCGCTCACCATGGCCGCCGGCCAGCTCGCCGGCGGCTATCTCGGCGCACTGACCGGCATCCGCTTCGGCGCCAGTATCATCAGGCCGCTGGTCGTCGTCGTCTCGATCGCCATGGCGCTGCGGCTTTTGTTCAGCTGAAAACGAGAAGGGCCTCCGCCCGCCTTGTGGCGAGCGAAGGCCCGTTCGAGACGGGTTTTCAGAACGTGTTTTAGGGGAGAAGAACCGTATCGATGACGTGGATGACGCCATTGTCCGCGGCGATGTCGGGGGTCACCACCTTGGCCTGGTTCGAAGCGGCGACAGTCACGCCGTCCATCGACTTGGTGACGGTCAGCATGGCGTCGGGATTGAGCGTTTCCACCTCGGCCGCGCCTTCGGCGAGATCGGTTGACATCACCTTGGCGCCGAGAACGTGCAGCTTCAGGATCGCCGCGAGCTGATCCTTGTTTTCCGGCTTCAGCAGCGTCTCGACCGTGCCTTCGGGCAGGGCGGCGAAGGCCTCGTCGGTCGGCGCGAAGACGGTGATGTTGTCCGTGGTCGCCAACGCTTCCGCCAGGCCGGCGGCCTCGGCCGCGGCCAGAAGTGTGCCGAACGCCCCGGCCTCCTGCGCGGTCTCGACGACATTGGCGGCATTCGCGGATGCGATGGCGACCGGGCTGACCGCCAGGGTCGCGGCAATGGCAAAGGCCTTGAAGAGATTCATTTCATGCTCCGTGTTGGGTTTCGACGGGGTGCGCTCGCCGCACCCGAACACGAAGAATTACGCGCCGCGCCACGTCCCGGATCACCGGCCGAATTGTGGCGAAAATGCGGATGATCCAAAATAGTTTAGTGAGAACAATGCGTTACACAGAAATCCGCGCTCAAATGGAGGCAATCAACTCATTTTGAGCGCGGATGTGATCGGCCCGGATCGGCTCGCCGATCGCCTTCGGCACCGCCCCCTACTGGGCGCTGGCGAAGGCGGCGTTGAGCGCCTCGCGGGTCTTCGGCCCGAAGCTCGCGTCGATCTTGCCCTCGTAGAATCCATCGGCCTGCATGTTCTCCTGCAGCCGGGCGCGGAATCCACGGCTGGTATTGTATTCGCCGATATTGATCAGGGAATCGAGCGCATACTGGTGCCCGCCGACGATGGCGTAATAGGCATAGTCCGCCGCGAGCACCGCATCCTCGGAGACACCATCGCCATAAAGATAGGCAACGGCCAGCCACCAATGCGATTCGAGGTCGCCCTTGTCGGCCGCCTTCAGGAACCATTGCACCGCCTCTTCCGGGTCCTTGGCCAGGCCCCGCCCCTCGAATTGCAGGATGCCGAGCCGCCGCATGCCGTCGGTGTCTTCGGCCTGCGCCGCCTCGCGGTAATAGACAGCCGCCTGCAAAAGGTCCGCCGTGACGCCTTCGCCGTCCTCGTACATCTGTCCGAGTATGCTGGTGGCGATGATGTCGCCGCCCTCGCGCGCCTGCTTGTAGAGCTCGATGGCGCGCGGATTGTCCTCGTCGACGCCCTTGGCAAGGTCGTACATCAGCCCGAGACGGCGCAGCGCCACGGCATCGCCGTCGTCGACGGCGATCTGGTAATTCTTGAGCGCTTCGGCATAATCCTGCTCGGCGCCGAGGCCGAATTCGAGCATGATGCCGAGGTCGCGGGCGGCGATGGTGTCGCCGGCCTCCACCGCAGAGCGGAAATAGGAGACGGCGCGGACATCGTCTTCGTCGACGCCCTCGCCGGCATCGTACATTTCGCCGAGCCAGCGCATGGAAACGGCGTCGCCGGCATCGGCGGCGGTTTCGAAATACTGCGCCGCCCGGCGGTAGTCCTGGGCGACGCCCTGGCCGAGGTAGTACATGTCGCCGAGCCAGCGCGTGGCGATCTCGTCGCCCATCTCGCTGGCCTTGAGATAGAGCGAGGCCGCCTGCACATAGTCCTGCGCCAGGCCTTCGCCGTCGTGATACATCTCGGCAAGGAAGCGCGTCGCCAGCATGTCGCCGCCGTCGCTGGCCTGCCGGAACAGCAGCGCCGCCTTGAAATCGTCGAGCGCCACGCCCTCGCCGGCATCGTACATCAGCCCGAGCTTGCGCGCCGCCTCGGCATTGCCGAGATCGGCGGCCTTCTGGTACCACCCGACCGCAGCGACATCGTCCTCGGCCACGCCATAGCCGTTGCGCAGCATGTCGGCGAGATAGGTCATGCCCGTAGTGCTGCCGCCGTCGGCGGCGCGCTGGTACCAATTGACCGCTTCCGCGTCGCTCGATTCGAACCCTTCGCCGCTTTCATGCATGAGTCCAAGGCGCCACATCGCCTCGGCGCTGCCCATGTCGGCCGCCTGCTGGTACAGCGACGCGGCTTCCTGATAGTCCTCCTCGTACCAGGCGTCGGCGCGGATTTCATCGCCTTCCCGGATCAGGTCCTCGACACTCATCGCCGGTACCGGGTCGGCGGCCGGCGTGGCATCGTCGTCGGCCGCCGCGTCATCCTGGGCCGGGGATGCATCGTCCTGCGGAGGCGCGTTATCCTGAGCCGGGGATGCATCGTCCTGCGGAGGCGCGTCGTCTGCCGTTTCGGCCGGCGTTCCGCCAGTGTCGCCGGCGTCCGTCGCCGGCGCCGCCTGGCCGTCGGCGGTTTCGGTCAGATGTGTCTGGATCTCCTGAATCTTGTTGGCGAGGCTACCTGCCGCGATGGCCTCGGACAGCAGAAGCGGCACGAGAAGCGGTGCGATCAATAGGGCTTTCATTCGCGATCCTCCTTGCGACTGACGCTCCGCCGCGACGCCACCACAGTCACCGATGCGCATCAAAGCCACGACTCGCTGCGCCCAGCCGGGAAGCCCGGAGCCACTCCCCCCATGGAGAGCCTATAACAGTATTTGCGCGAAGGGGCGTCAATCCCGCTTGTTCCGGACCGCGTCGACGCCACCTGGCCGGACCTGCCGTTGCGCCAAAAAAAGGGGGCGCCGAAGCGCCCCGAAATACGCAGCACACGATGTCCACCTCGTCCGCAAGCCGTCGGTTTGGCTGAAACGGCGGGATGGATCGCTATTGTCGGCCTACGCCGCTTCGTCCAGCGTCCCGAGAATGGTCGACCAGAAGTCGCCAGAGCTCGTACTCTGATTGGCCGCGTAGGCGGAAAGCGCCGCGCTGAGCACATCGAGTGCGGCGGAGCTGGACACGGTTTCGGTGTCCTCGCTTTCGGCTTCCTCACCGCTGCCTTGCGGCGGCGGCGGCGGGGGACCCCCAGCGCCCATCGGTGGGGCGTCCGGTCTGTTCTCTTCGAGGAACGTGGAGATTTCCTCCTCGCTCAACGAACCGGATCCGTCCGTGTCGAGTGCGCTGAACAGCGCCTCGGTTTCGTCGGCATCAAGATCGCCGACCACGTCCGCGGCTGAGAGTTCCTCCGACGATATCGAACCGTCGGAATTGCTGTCGAGCGCGCTCAATATGTCGCTCGAAGCAGAACCGCCACCGGGTCCGCCGGGGCCGCCTGAACCTCCTGGTCCGCCCTGCCCGCCGGCCGACGCCATGAGCTGGGTGGCGAACTGCATTTCGCTCATGCGTTCCGCCAGTGCGGCATCGAAATCGTCCTTTTCGGCACTGGTCACGCTGCCGTCGCCGTCGCTGTCCATCCTGGAGAACATTTCGGCGGTACGATCGTTGCTTCCGGACTTGGATACGCCGCCCGGAGCGTTCGACTGCAATTCCTCGAGCGTGATGCCGCCGTTCGAATCGCTGTCGAGGCTACTGAAACTGGGAGGTGCGAAAGATCGCGTCATGCTTTGTGGCATGCCTCCGAGAGCACTGATCCCTGACATGGGAGCCTCCATTCATCGTCGCTGAAGGAGCGCCTACAAGCTCAAGCGCCGGGAGGCTTAACGGACTCTTAACGTCGTGTTTCGCATGCGGCGAGGTTTCTTGCCGGGGGTTTCTGCGAGGGTAAGCGAAACAATCGGATACAAAAATCTACAAAATTCATCGGCTGGATCGGCGCAAGCCGGCCGCGTCCGTCACGACGCACCCCGCGCTAGCTTCGGGGCAGAACGATGCGCGCCATGAGGCCGCCGAGGGCGCTGTCGCCGAGGGTGAGCGTGCCGCCATGCGCCCGCGCAACGGCCTCGGCGATTGACAGGCCCAGGCCGAATCCGTCGCGATTGCCGCTGCGCGATGCGTCACCGGTCACGAACGGCTTGAGCATTTCGGCGCGCTCGGCTTCCCGAATGCCCGGCCCGTCGTCTTCGACGCGGATTTCGATCGAATCGTCGGCGGCGGCGAGAAGGCGCATCTCGACGCGGCTGCCGAATTTCAGTCCGTTCTGGACGAGATTGTCGATCATGCGACCGAACGCATCCGGATCGATGGTGCATATGAGCCGCTCGGGGGCGGAAAGGGAAATGTCGGCGCCAAGATCGGCGAAATCGTCGATCATTGCCTGCAACAGGCTGACCAGGTCGGTGGGCGCGCGCGCGCCTTGCGCCTGCCCGTCGCGCAGGTAGGACAGGGTGGCGTCGATCATGGTTTCCATACGAGCCAGGTCGCGCAACTGCCCGGCGCGAATTTCGGCATCCGGGATGAACTCGGCCCGCAAGCGCATGCGGGTCACCGGCGTTCTGAGATCGTGTCCGACGGCCGACAAAAGGCGCGTGCGGTCGGCGGCCATGACGGCGATTCGGCTGCGCATGGCGTTGAGCGCCCGTGCCGCGACCCGGATTTCCTCGGGTCCGGTTTCGGGCAACGGCGTGTAGGCGCCATCAAAGCTGAAATCCTCGGCGGCACGCGCGAACCGCCGCAAGGGCCGCGAGACGCTGAGCACGGCCCAGACCAGCGCCAGTGGCAGAACGAAGACGAGAAGGACCAGCCAGTTGCCCATCATGAATTGCGGCGAAAACCACCACCCCGATGGCGGCTGCGGCGGCAGTGGCATGTAGGCATGAAGGCCCGACCCGTCTGGGAATACGACAAGGATCTGGTCGAAGCTATCGCCGTCGAGCGTAGAGGTGCCGAGCGAATAGAGCCGCAAGCCGGCAAACCGATCGATATCCATGCCGGGCGCCGCGTCGTTCCGAGCCTCGCCCGGAGGAGCGCCCTGATTCTGGCGCTCGGGTTCGGCCCGACCGTGTAGAGGTCGCGCGTTTTCGGGAACAGGCATCTCGGCTTCGAATGACAGATTGAGGTTGGGCGCCATGAGATTGACGAGATCGACGACCGCCTGCCGCTTCGCCGGCGCCGCCTCCGCCATGACCGGCAGCGCGGCGAACAGGACGTTTCCATTCATCATCGAACCGCCGCCGTTGGGACGCGGATCGAAACTGCGGATCAAAAGGTCATTGCCGATATAGGTGAACAGCGCCGCCATGACGACGAGGGCGGCAATCTGGGCTCCGACGCGCCGGGGCAGGAAGCGGACCGGTCCGGTGCGGCGCGACGACAGGCTCACTTTGCCACAACCTCGGGCGTGAAAACGTAACCGCTCGACCTGACGGTCTGGAAGAACTCGGGATCGCGCGGGTTGCGCTCCATTTTCTGGCGAAGCCGGCTGACGAGAATATCGACGGAGCGTTCCGAGGGGTGGGGCTGCCGACCCTGTGTCAGATCGATGAGCTGGTCGCGCGACAGCACGCGCCCGGGCCGCTCGCAGAACACCGCCAGTAGGTCGAATTCCGCTCCGGTCAGGGCAACGCGCGTGCCGTTCGGGTCGTGCAGGCGGCGCGTCCTTATGTCGAGCTGCCAGCCGGCGAACTGGTATTCCTGGCCGAGCGGCTGGGCCAGGGTGCCGCCGAACGCCTGGCGGCGAAGTACGGCGCGGATGCGCGCCAACAGCTCGCGCGGATTGAACGGCTTGGTGACATAGTCGTCCGCGCCCATTTCCAGCCCGATCACCCGTTCGACGTCGTCCTTGAGCGCGGTGAGGATGATGATTGGAACGCTGGACACCGCGCGGATGCGCCGGCAGATGGACAGGCCGTCCTCTCCGGGCAGCATGATGTCGAGCACGATCAGGTCGATGCGGGAATCGCGCAGGGCAACATCCATCTCGCGCGCATGGGCCGCCTCGGCGACGACGATGTCATTGGCCGAGAGATAGCGCGCGACAAGAGCACGAATTTCCGCGTCGTCTTCGACAACGAGCACCTTGGTCATGATCGATGATTGCCATGTCGGCGGTTTTTCGGCCAGAGGACAATTGTCTCGAATTGTTTCCACCGCCGACAGGCCGCCCTGCAAAAAAACCGGCCGCAAGCAAAAACGCCGGCGCTTTCGCACCGGCGTTCCTTCAGATCCGAGACTGGGAAGAAACGGATCGGCGTTCGGATGCGACGACTAGAAGTCCATGCCGCCCATGCCGCCCATGCCGCCGCCCGGCATGGCCGGAGCATCTTGCTTGGGAAGCTCGGCGACCATGGCTTCGGTGGTGATCAGCAGCGCGGCGACCGAGGCGGCGTCCTGCAGGGCGGTGCGCACGACCTTGACCGGGTCGACGATGCCCATCTTGATCATGTCGCCATACTCGGCGGTCTGGGCATTGAAGCCGAAGGTGTCGGATTCGTTGTCGAGCACCTTGCCGACCACGACCGAGCCTTCATCGCCGGCGTTCTGGACGATCTGGCGGATCGGCGCCTGCAAGGCGCGCTTGACGATACCGATACCGGCGTCCTGGTCGGCATTGGCGCCCTTGACCTTGAGCGCATTGGAGGCGCGCAGCAGCGCCACGCCGCCACCGGCGACGATTCCCTCCTCGACCGCGGCACGGGTCGCATTGAGCGCGTCCTCGACGCGGTCCTTGCGTTCCTTGACCTCGACCTCGGTGGCGCCGCCGACCTTGATCACCGCCACGCCGCCAGCGAGCTTGGCCAGGCGTTCCTGCAGCTTTTCCTTGTCGTAGTCCGAGGTGGTTTCCTCGATCTGCGCCTTGATCTGGGCAACGCGGCCCTGGATGTCGTCCTTGGAGCCGGCACCATCGACAATGGTGGTGTTCTCCTTGGTGATTTCGACGCGCTTGGCGGTCCCGAGCATGTCGATGGTGACGTTCTCGAGCTTGATGCCGAGTTCTTCCGAGATCACCTGACCGCCGGTCAGGACGGCGATGTCCTCGAGCATGGCCTTGCGGCGATCGCCGAAGCCCGGGGCCTTGACGGCCGCGACCTTGAGGCCGCCACGC
The DNA here is from genome assembly GCA_018818925.1 of Alphaproteobacteria bacterium. Taxonomy (GTDB): domain Bacteria; phylum Pseudomonadota; class Alphaproteobacteria; order Rhizobiales; family Devosiaceae; genus JAHJQZ01. The sequence goes on along the minus strand of JAHJQZ010000131.1, from coordinate 13,586 downwards.
AGGCGGTTGACGACGAGCGTGGCCAGGGCCTCGCCCTCGATGTCTTCGGCGACGATGAGCAGCGGACGCTGGCTCTGCACCACCGATTCAAGGATCGGCAGCATGGCCTGCAGGTTGGAAAGCTTCTTCTCGTGCAGAAGGATCACCGGATCCTCGAGCGAGGCCACCATCTTTTCGGCATTGGTGACGAAATAGGGCGACAGGTAGCCGCGGTCGAACTGCATGCCTTCGACGACGTCGAGTTCGGTCTCGGCGGTCTTGGCTTCCTCGACGGTGATCACGCCCTCGTTGCCGACCTTCTGCATCGCCTCGGCGATCATGTCGCCGATCGAGGTCTCGCCATTGGCCGAAATGGTGCCGACCTGCGCGACTTCCGAGGAGTTGGAAATCTTGGTCGCCTTCTTGGCAAGGTTCTCGACCACTTCGATCACGGCCAGATCGATGCCGCGCTTCAGGTCCATCGGGTTCATGCCGGCGGCAACCAGCTTGACACCTTCATTGACGATGGCCTGGGCCAGAAGGGTCGCGGTGGTGGTGCCGTCGCCGGCGATATCGTTGGTCTTGGAGGCAACTGCGCGCACCATCTGCGCGCCCATATTCTCGAACTTGTCCTCAAGCTCGATTTCCTTGGCGACCGTGACGCCGTCCTTGGTGATGCGCGGCGCGCCAAAGGACTTGTCGAGAACGACGTTACGACCCTTGGGGCCGAGGGTGACCTTGACGGCATTGGCGAGAATGTTGACGCCGCGCAACATCTTGTCGCGGGCGTCGGTCGAGAATTTTACGTCTTTGGCAGCCATTTGATGTGCTCCTGGGATTTCATCTTGACGGGGAGGCGGCGCCGGATGCGGCGCGTCGCGGCGAGGCCTTAGCCCTCGATCACACCCATGATGTCGGATTCCTTCATGATCAGCAGGTCTTCGCCGTTGATCTTGACTTCGGTGCCGCTCCACTTGCCGAAGAGCACGCGGTCGCCGGCCTTGACGTCCATGGCAATGCGCGCGCCGTCTTCGTCACGGGCGCCCGGGCCGACGGATATGACGAGGCCCTCGGAGGGCTTTTCCTTGGCGGTGTCGGGGATGATGATGCCGCCGGCAGTTTTTTCTTCGCTGTCGAGGCGGCGCACGACGACGCGGTCATGCAGGGGACGGAAGCTCATGGTCGCTCCTTGGCGTTTCGAATGAACTGTGAATAGGCCATGTTAGCACTCATCAAGATAGAGTGCTAACTGTCGCCGGGGATATAGGAAGGGGCGCTCGAACTGTCAAGGGCGCGTTGAAGAGCTCAAATCGGATTGGTTTGCCGACGCGGGCAACCCGTGGCAAGCTCGCGGCAATCGGGACAGCATGAATGCGAACGAGCAATGACACGCCAATGCCTTGATCGCGGCATCACCGTCAGACGCCATTCCGGACGGGTTCGCGTCCGTTTCGCCGGCAGGACCATCGTCGACACCGACGCGGCGCTGGCCCTGGCCGAGGGCGACCACCCGATTGTCTACTATGTCCCGCGCGAAGCCGTGGATGCCGACATTCTCGTCCATTCGGCGCATACCAGCACCTGCCCGTTCAAGGGCCACGCCTCCTATCATCATCTGCGCAAGGGCGAGGACCTTATCGAAAACGCCGCCTGGTTTTATTCCGATCCATGCCCCGAGCTCGAGGCGATCCGCGATCACGTCGCCTTCCGGGGCATTGATGTGCAGGTGGAGGCAGACTAGCGGACCCGGTTCGGGCGCCTATGCCGCGCCGGACAGCCGATCGTCCTGGCGCTCTTCCCAGGCCTGCTTCTTGCGATAGATCGTCGAGGGGCTGATTTCGAGCGCCGCCGCCGCCCGGGCGACATTGCCACCGTAGCGGGCGATGGCCGCTTCGATGATGCGCTGTTCCTGCCGCCACATCGGCAAGACCTCGTCGCCGGCTTGAAGCGCCGCAAGCGAGGATGGTCCGCGCCGCGCCTGGCCTTCGGTGTCGGCCGCCGCCAGCATTTGCGGCGTGACCGTCACGCCCTCGAACATCGCCACGACGCGGCGCATGAGGAATTCGAGCTGGCGCACATTGCCCGGCCATTCGTGCGCGTCAAGATAGGCGAGGGCGCCGGGGGTGAAATCGGCGAGCCGCTTGCCGCCGACGCGCGCGAAGCTTGTGAGGAAATGCGCGGCGAGCGGCGCGATATCCTGCGGACGCTGCCGGAGCGGCGGCAGGTGGATCGGCAGCACGTTGAGCCTGTAGAACAGATCCTCGCGCAGCGTCCTGTTGCCGATCAGCGCCGCCGGGCTCTGCTGGGTTGCGCACACGATGCGCAGCATGAGCGGCACCGGCCTGCCGTCGACGACGACGGTCGCGCCGTCCGGCGCCACCAGGTTGAGCAGCCGCGCCTGCGCCGACGGGCCGAGGGCGCCGATCTCGTTGAGGTAAAGCAAACCGCCGCCGGCCCCGATCAAGGCGCGGGCGCCGTCGCCGCCGGCGAGGAGGGCGAGGCCGGCGTCAATGCCCGGTGATTCGGCGCGCGGCAGCGTCATGGCGCAATTGACGGCGACCAAGGGCTTGCCGGCCTGCGGGCCGAGCGCGTGCAGGGTTTCGGCGGCGAGCCGCTTGCCGGTACCGCTTTCCCCGCTCAGAAACACCGGTGCCGGCGAGCCGGCAATTCGGGCCAACTGGTCGAGCACCGCGATCATCGTCGGCGCCTCTGCGATCACCCGGCCCGGTCCGGGCTGCGGCCTGCGCGCCATCGGCGGCGGTATCCCCCGGCGGTCGTGGCGCAGCCGCAGCACGGCGATGCGGGCGTCGAGATCGGAAAGGGAAACCGGACGAGCAAGGCAGTCATGCGCGCCGGCCTGCAGCGCCTCGACCGCCGCCGAAACCGAATCGGTGGTCGAAACGACCAGCAGCAGCGCCGTGCCGCCGAGCCGGGCCAGCCGCGTCACCGCGTGTTCGTCGCCAAAGGACAGGTCGGCGAGCGCTGCGAGATCAGCAAGGATGACGTCATAGGCGGCAGCCTGCAGCGCCGAGGCGCCGCTGCGCCCGTCGGCGGCGCGGTCGACGCGATAGCGTTCGGGGCTGGTCGAGAGCGTTTCGGCCAGGTCCCGGCCGGTATCGATCACGAGCAGGCGCAAGGGTGTGCCTGGCGAAGCCGCGGCGGACATCGATGGGCCTCCGGTTCTGGAGCCACAAGTGGCATTCTGCACGCACCGATTGTTTCACGATCAGGGTAAACAAAGTGTTTTGCCGGTTTGTCGCCGCCGGCACGCTTTTGCCCCCGGTCAGGGAATGCTAAGACGGGTCGCCGATTCCTCGAGACCGGAAAAGACACCTCGTTTTGCAGCTTCTCGTCTACCTTTTCATTTTGGTTATTGCCGGCGCAGCGGGCGCCACGGCCTATTTCGGGCTGACCTTCACCGTGATCGAATCGGCATTGACGGCGGCGGTGGCGCTCGCCCTTTGCCTTCAGACCATGGAGCGCACCCTCAGGTGGCGGGCCGAAAAGCGCATGGAAAAGGCCATCGAGGATCTGTCGCGGCTCCTGTCGACCGACGCGCAGGCCGGGCAGGTCCTGTCCCAGCGCATCAATTCGCTGACCGATCTCAGCGCCGGTCCCCGGCTCGACGTGCTCGAGGCCGATCTCAGTGTGCTCGGCACGGTGGTGCGTCAGGTCGCCGAGGCCGTATCGGATCTCGAATCCCAGGCGGCCGAAGCCGGGCCGGTTCCGGTGGCCCCCCCGGCGCACAAGCATGCCGCGCCGGCCGAACCCCAGCGCGAGCCCGAGCCGGTCATTCCGCTCGAAATGCTGCGCCTGGCGCTCGACGAAGGCCGGCTGGTCTATTACATGCAGCCGATCATCACGCTACCGCAACGGCGCCATTCCGGCTACGATCTCGTGCCGCGCCTCAAGCTGGAAGACGGCGATCTGGCCGATGCACCCGACTTCATGCCGCGTCGCGGCGGACAGGACGTCGTGCGCCGCATCGAGCGCGCCGGCATCGAGGAAGCGGTGACCATCGTTCGTCGCGCCCGCACCAATGGCCAGCCCGCCCTCCTGTTCGTGCCGATCTCGCGCGCCATTCTCGCCCATCGCGACAGCGTCGACGAGCTTGTCGGCCTGTTCGACGCCAGCCGGGTCGTGTCGACCAGTCTGGTTCTGCGCATGCGGGAGCCGGACTGGCGCAACATCATGGCGAGCGAGCGCGCCGCCATTGCCGAGTTCCATGCCAAGGGCATCGGGTTTGCCCTGACCGGCGCCCAGACATTGCGCCTCGATTTCAACGAACTGGCCGGCATGGGCGTCACCTCGATCAGGATCGATGCCGAGCAGTTCGCCAACGATCCCTCGGCGCTCACCGACTTCCATTCGGCCGATATCGCCGCCTATATCGAGCGCTTCGCCATCGATCTGGTGGTCGAGAACGTCAGGACCGAGCAGCAGATTCTCTCGGCCCTCGAGGACGGAATCAAATATGCCCAGGGTCCGCACATCGCGGCGGCGGCGCAGATCCGCGCCGATCTCATGGTGCGCCGCGATGTTCCGGCCGCCCAGGCGAAAATCGGATAATCCAGGAAAAAAACGCAGCCAATGACCAAGGGCCAACTCGTCACTGCCGGCCTCTCGGCGCTTGCCCCGCGCTATGATGCCATGTTCTGCGACATCTGGGGTGTCGTCCACAATGGAGTAGAACCCCATCCCCGGGCCGTGTCGGCCCTCAGGCGCTTCCGCGACGAAGGCAGGCACGTCGTCCTGATCACCAATGCCTCGCGGCCGTCCGGCCCGATCGTAGAAATGCTGCTCGGCATGGGCATAAACAACGACATCTACGATCGCGTCGTCTCGTCCGGCGACGTGACCCGCGAGCTGGTTCGCAAATATGCCGGCAAGATCGTCCATCATGTCGGCCCTCGTGTCGATCACCCGATCTTTGCCGGGCTCGGCATCGCCATCGGTCCGCCGGAAGACGCCGCGGCCGTCGTCGTGACCGGCCTCGACGCCGAGGCGCAGGAGACGCCAGACGACTATGCGGAGCGGATTGCCGACTGGCTCGACCGCCGTCTGCCGCTCATCTGCGCCAATCCCGACATCACGGTCGAATGGGGCGACCAGATCGTCTATTGCGCCGGCGCCCTCGCCAAAGTCTATGCCGACAAGGGCGGCCATGTCGAAATGGGTGGAAAGCCGCACCCGCCGATCTACGAACTGGCCTTTCACGAGCTCGAAACGCTCGCCGGCAGGACCATCGACCGCAAGCGCATCCTCGCCATCGGCGACGCCGTGCGCACCGACGCGCTCGGCGCCGCCCGCTACGGCCTCGATTTCCTGTTCATCACCGGCTCGCTGCACGCCGAGGAGCTCAATGCCCATGAAGGCGCCGACGAGGCGCGGGTGGTCAATACTGTCGCTCCCAGCCGCGCCAATCTGGTCGGCCACATGCCGCGGCTGGTGTGGTGAACCCGGGCGCGCGCTAGCGCATCCGGGCGCCGCCGTTCGCTCGATCGCCCCCGCCTGCCGCGTCGCCGCGCCACGCTTGCAATTTCGTCTCCGGCGCGGCAGGTTCGCGGCCCGATCCGAACACCCCCCGACGGAAAGCCCGAAGTGACCGCTTTCAGCCTGTTGCGATCCCTGGACAGCGTGCCGCCCACCCTGCGCGGCGGCGTCGTCGCCATCGGCAATTTCGACGGCTGCCATCGCGGCCATCAGCATGTGTTCCGCGCCGCCCGCGCCCTTTCGGACAGAACCGGCCGTCCGCTGATCATGCTGACCTTCGAGCCGCATCCGCGCGATGTCTTTGCCCCGGAACCCTTCATGTTCCGGCTGACCGACGGCGAGCAGAAGGCGCGCCTGGCCGCCGCCTTCGGCTTTTCCGCCATCGCCATCATGCCGTTTTCGCGCACGCTGGCGGCGGTCGAGGCCGAGGAATTCGTCAAGACCTATTTCGTCGAGGCACTCGAGGCCTCGGCGGTGGTCGTCGGCGCCGATTTCCATTTCGGCCGCGCCCGCGCCGGCACGCCGGCCTTTCTGCGCGACGCCGGCAACCGCCATGGCTTCGAGGTGCATCAGCTCGACCTGATCGGGGAAGCGGGCGAGACGATTTCCTCCTCGCTGATCCGCGAGGCGCTGGAGGCGGGCGATGTCACGAGCGCCAATACCCTGTTCGGCTATCACTGGATCATCGAGGGCACGGTGATCATGGGCGACCAGCGCGGCCGCACCCTCGGTTTCCCGACCGCCAATTTCTCGCTGCCGGCCAATTCGCGGCTGGCAGAAGGTGTCTATGCCGTGCGCGTCAAGCTCGGCAACCGCCGGTTCGACGGCGTCGCCGGCTATGGCAAGCCGATGTTCGACAATACCCAGCCGCCCTTCGAGGCGCATATCCTCGATTTCGACGAGGACATCTACGGCGCCCATATCGAAGTGGCGCTGGTTTGCCACCTCAGGGAAAACCACCAGTTCAACGGCGTCGGCGATCTGATCGCCCAGATGAACCGCGACAAACAAAGGGCGCGCGAGATCGTGACCGCCGCCAGACCGATATCCGACCTCGACCGGCACCTTGGCTTCATTAGCAGGGGTCAGGGGCCGGAGGGCGCCTGACCCGGTAAAAATCTTCCCTCACGAGGGCGTGGCTGGTAAAGCAACGCCGGATTTCCCGAGAAAACTGCCCAATCACCGGTATTCAAGATGACCGAGACCGCACAAGAAGCGACGGAAACCGACTATTCCGCCACGCTTTTCCTGCCCAAGACCGAATTTCCCATGCGCGCCGGCCTGCCCGCCCGCGAGCCCGACTGGCTGAAGCGCTGGGAAGACATGAATCTGTTCGAACGTCTGCGCGAGCAATCGGCCGACAAGCCGAAATTCACCCTTCACGACGGCCCGCCCTATGCCAATGGCAACATCCATATCGGCCATGCCCTCAACAAGATTTTGAAGGACCTCGTCGTCCGGTCCAAGCAGATGCTCGGCAACAATTCCGCCTATGTGCCGGGCTGGGATTGTCACGGATTGCCGATCGAATGGAAGATCGAGGAGCAGTACCGCGCCAAGGGCAAGAACAAGGACGAGGTGCCGATCAATGAGTTCCGCAAGGAATGCCGGACCTTCGCCGAGCATTGGGTCGACGTGCAGCGCCAGGAGTTCAAGCGCCTCGGGGTGATCGGCGACTGGGACAATCCGTATCTGACCATGAGCTACGACGCCGAGGCGGTGATCGTCGGCGAACTGCACAAGTTCGCCATGACCGGCCAGCTCTATCGCGGCTCGAAACCGGTGATGTGGTCGGTGGTCGAGCGCACGGCGCTGGCCGAGGCCGAGATCGAATATCAGGACTACGAGAGCGATACGATCTGGGTGAAGTTCCCGGTGAGGGAAGCCGCCGACGTGTTCGACGTTAGCCGCGACAATTCACCTTCAATGTCGCCACCCGATGAACGAGCTGAAATGCTTGATGCATCGGTGGTGATTTGGACGACGACTCCTTGGACGATCCCCGGTAACCGAGCAATCTCCTTCTCCTCCAGGATCGCATACGGCCTCTACGAGGTTGAATCTGCCGAGAACGAATTTGGTCCCCAGCCAGGGGAGAAGCTGGTTTTCGCGCAGGCGCTGACAGAGGCAAGTGAGCAGAAAGCAAAGATCAAACTCCGCAAGATCAGAAACGTTTCCGCCGATGAACTCGCGCATATCCTTTGCGACCACCCCCTCAAGGGTCTCGGCGGCGGCTATGACTTCGCCATCCCGCTGCTCGATGGAGAACACGTCACCGATGATGCCGGCACTGGCTTCGTCCATACGGCGCCGAGCCACGGCGCCGACGACTATGAGATCTGGACGAAATTCGCATCCAGCAAATTGCGTGCAAACTCGGTCGAACGTGTCCACGGCAATCCGATTGTCTTTGACGCACAACAGGCAACCTTTACGCTCTTGGGACGCCCGTTCGACACTGCCATCCCGTTCCCGGTCGACGATGCCGGCTTTTACACCAAGGACGCGCCCGGCTTCGACGCCAATGCCGAGGGCGGCGCGGCGCGGGTCATCGACGACAAGGGCAACAAGGGCGACGCCAACAAGCGTGTCATCCAGGCTCTCATCGATGCCAATGCGCTGTTCGCGCGCGGGCGGCTGAAGCATCAGTACCCGCATTCCTGGCGCTCCAAGAAGCCGATCATCTTCCGCAACACGCCGCAATGGTTCGTCCATATGGACAAGGATTTGGGCGGCGTGGTTTTCGATGCCTCATCCGGCGCGGCTTTGAAGGCCCCCTCACCCGGCGCTGCCGCACCGACCTCTCCCCCGAAGGGAGAGGTAAGGAATGGCGACGCCACAGCTTCACCTCTCCCTTCGGGGGAGAGGTCGTCCCCTGCGCAGCAGGGGATGGGTGAGGGGGCCTTGCCCGACACCCTCCGCACCCGCGCCCTTGCCGCCATCGACAAGACGCGTTTCGTGCCGCCCGCCGGGCAGAACCGCCTGCATTCGATGATCGCCGAACGGCCCGACTGGGTGCTTTCGCGCCAGCGCGCCTGGGGCGTGCCGATCGCGGTGTTCCGCAACGAGACGACCGGCGAGATCATCCCGGGACCGGATTTCAAGCGCTCCGAGGAATTGCGCCAGCGTATCGTCACCGCTTTCGAAGCCGAAGGCGCCGATGCCTGGTTCGCCGATGGGGCCAAGGAGCGGTTCCTGACGGGACTCGTTGACGATCCCGATGCATGGACGCAGGTCCGCGATATTCTCGATGTCTGGTTCGATTCCGGTTCGACTCATGCCTTCTGCCTGCGCAACAAGCAGAAATGGCCGCATCTGAAATTCCCGGCCTCGATGTATCTGGAAGGTTCCGACCAGCATCGCGGCTGGTTCCATTCCTCGCTGCTCGAAAGCTGCGGCACCAACGGTTTCGCGCCCTATGACAGTGTCCTGACCCATGGCTTCACCATGGACAAGGACGGCATGAAGATGTCGAAATCGCTGGGCAACACCATCGCTCCGCAGGACATCATCAAGCAGTACGGCGCCGATATCCTGAGGCTGTGGGTGGCGACGATCGACTATTCCGAGGACCATCGCATCGGCGATGAAATCCTCAAGAACGTCGTCGAGAACTATAGAAAGCTTCGCAACTCGATCCGCTGGATGCTGGGCAATCTCGCCCATTTCCGGCCCGAGGATGCGGTCGCGCCCGCCGACATGCCGGAACTCGAACGGCTGATGCTCTCCCGGCTCGCCGGGCTCGACGCCGTGGTGCGCGAGACCTACGACAATTACGACTACAAACGCGCTATCTCGGCTTTGTCGACCTTCATGAACATCGATCTGTCGGCCTTCTATTTCGACATTCGCAAGGACGCGCTTTATTGCGACCCGATTTCGAGCGTCAGGCGCCGGGCCGCCCTGACCGTGCTCGACAGGCTGTTCAACCATCTCGTGGTCTGGCTGGCACCGGTGCTGAGCTTCACCGCCGAGGAAGCCTGGCTCGAACGCAATCCCGGCGACGACGTGTCGGTGCATCTCGAACTGTTTCCCGAGGTGCCGGCGGACTGGAAGGACGACGACCTCGAGGCCAAATGGGCCTTGATCCGCAGGGTGCGCCGCGTCGTCACCGGCGCGCTCGAGATCGAGCGGCGCGACAAGACCATCGGTTCCTCGCTCGAAGCGGCGCCGAAGGTCCACATCGCCGATGCCGACCTCGTCGTCGCCTTGCACGGACAGGACTTCGCCGAAATCTGCATCACCTCGGGTATCGAAGTGATCCAGAACGAGGGTCCGTCCGAGGCCTTCCGACTCGACGACGTGCCCGGCGTCTCGGTGGTCTTCGCCCGCGCCGGAGGCAGGCGCTGCGCCCGCTCGTGGAAGGTCAGCGAGGATGTGGGGTCCGACCCCGACTATCCCGACCTCTCGCCCCGCGACGCGACTGCCATGCGCGAACGCGCCGCGGCGGGGCTCTAGGTGTTATTGGCGTTCGAACCGCGTCGGTATTTACCTCTCCCTTGGGGGAGAGGTCGGACCAAAGGTCCGGGTGAGGGGGCCTAGTTGAGCAATCAGGAAGGCCCCCTCACCCCAACCCTCTCCCCCAAAGGAAGAGGGAGTGCTGCCGGCCCGGCCTACTGGGCCAGCGCTTTTTCCGGCCTCATGGCCTTCGTCCTCGATCGCGGCCACAAGTTCGTCCAGCTCGACCTCCTCGGCTGGAGCCTGCCCTGTCCGCCGCCGGAAACGACGGCGCTCTGCCCCATCGAGGCGGTGATGCCGTTCTTTTCCTATGTGCTCGTGTGGAATCCCGGCATTTCCTACGGCCTGCTGCAGGGCGTGCCGGCACTGGCGCTTCTGGCGCTCATGGCCGTCGCTTCCGGCGTTCTCGGCTGGTGGTGGCTCAAATCGGACACGGCGCTGACCCGGTTCGGCCTCGCCGTCTGCCTCGGCGGCGCCGCCTCGCATTTCGTCGACCGGCTGATCTACGGCGCCGTGCCGGACTTTTTCTATTTCCATTGGCAGTCCTTGTCCTTCTACGTTTTCAACATCAGCGACACCGCCATCACGATCGGGGTGATTTTGTTGCTCATCGACATGGTTTTGCCCCAAAGACGCGCCCCTGCTTAACGCCGTGGAAGCCGGCGTGTGGCTTGATCCGGCGGTTTGGTGCTATAAGCGGCATCGCTGGGGCATCGCGCGGAAGGGCGCAGCGCCTTTTCGCGCCAGGTCGGCGTGACCACGAGGCACTGGAGTATGCATTCCGGTTCGACTAGAAGGCATGCAGCAGGCGTCAGGCAGCAGTTCAGGGGCGTAGTGATGTTCAGATTCTCCCGCATGCAACGTTTCGCGATGGCCGGCGCCGCGCTGGCGCTCGCCGCCGCTTTGCCGGCCTGCACCACCATTGAAGGCACCAACGCTCTTGTCGACATCGGCACGTTCGAGCGCGAGGTCGGACGGGAAACCCTCAAGGGTCTCGGCGTCATCGACCGCGAGACCAAGGCGCCCATCGAATCGCCGCGCGGCCTTCTGGCCCTGCCGAAATCCGGCGCCGCGGTGTCGCCGCCGGGCGAGGCGCCCGACTATTCCGCCCTGCCCGAGGACAGCGACACGCCCAAGATCGATTCCACCGGTCTCACCGACGCGGACCTGGTGCGCATCCGCAAGATCATCGTCTTCGACGGCCGCGCCGATTCAGGCCGCAAGCTGACCAATGCCGAAATCGCCCAGCTCACCCGCAATATCGAGTCCGGCCGCCTGCGCCTGATCACCGATGCCGAGGCGCCGCTATGGGTGCCCGACGAGTCCTACTTCACAACGAAGGTGGGCGGACAGGAGGCCATCTGCCTCGCCCCCAATGGCGACTTGGTGTCCATCGACGATCCGGCCTGTCCGCCTGAAATCCGTCAGCAACTCGCCAGTACCAACTAGCCGGCGCTTCTGGGAAACGAAGAACAAATGGCCGAAGCCAGTGACAAGCCGGCGCCCAGGGGCGAACGGCTCGCCAAGGTGATCGCCCGCGCGGGCCTGTGCTCGCGCCGCGACGCCGAAAAATGGATCGAGGACGGCCGCGTCGCCGTCGATGGCAGCGTCGTCCGCTCGCCGGCGGTCAATGTCGGCGAGGACCAGGCTGTCGCCATCGACGGCAAGCCGCTTGCCGCCCGCCACGGCACAAGGCTCTGGCTCTATCACAAGCCGGTCGGGCTGGTGGTCACCGAAAAGGACCCCGAAGGCCGCGAGACGATCTTTCAACGGCTCGAAGCCGAGGGCCTGCCGCGCGTCCTGACTGTCGGGCGGCTCGACATCAATACCGAGGGCCTGCTGCTTTTGACCAATGACGGCGGGCTGAAGCGCGTGCTCGAACTGCCCGCCACCGGCTGGCTGAGAAAATACCGCGTCCGCGCCTTCGGCTCGATCGACCAGGGCCGGCTCGACATTCTGAAAAAAGGCATGACCGTCGACGGCGTCGTCTACGGTCCCATCGAGGCCATTCTCGAACGCGTGCAGGGCGGCAATGTCTGGCTGCTCGTGTCGCTGCGCGAAGGCAAGAACCGCGAGGTCAAGAACGTGCTCGGCGCCCTCGGGCTCGAGGTCAATCGCCTGATCCGCGTTTCCTACGGCCCATTCCAGCTCGGCGACCTGCCCATCGGCGCCGTGTCCGTGGTCAAGGCCAAGGTCTTGCGCGACCAGCTCGGAGACCGCCTCGCCAAGGAGGCCGGCGTCGACTTCGACAGTGCCTTTCCCGACGATCCGCCGGCCGAGCCGCCAAAGGCGCCCTCGAAGAATCCGCGCGATCCCAATGCCCGCCTGCGCCAGCGAACCGAGCGCCCCGGCAAGCCAGTGGCCAGGCCGAAGCCGCGCACCGGCGAGCCGCATTTTGCCAAACAGCGCGCCGCCGGCAAGTTTCCCGACCGTCATGAAGAGGTTCCGACGATCAAGCGCCGGATTCTGTTCGACGACGGCAGCAAGCTCGTCGAGGATACCGGCCGCCCGCGTGCCGAGCGCGGCAAAGACGATACGCGGCGCGGTCCTCCGCGGGACGGCGGCCGACCCGGCGCCCGATCCGACCGCCCCGATCGCCCGCGTGGCGAACGAGGCGCCGAGGAGGCGCGGCGCGGCCCGTCGCGTTCCGCCGGCAGGCCGAGTACCCGGCCCGATGTGCCGCGTGGCGAACGCGGCGACAGGGACACGCGGCGCGGCCCGCCCCGGGACGGGGACAAATCCGGCGCCCGATCCGACCGTCCGCGTCCGGGCGCCAATGACGGACCGCGCAGCGACGCGCCGCGCAAGGCGTGGAAATCCGGGCCACGCACGGGTGACGGCCCGCGCAGCTCTGCCGGCCCGCGCAACTCGTCTGGCCCACGCAGTGGTGGCGCAAGTGGACCGCGAGACAGGGCCAGCCCGGCACGGCCGCGGGGTGGACCCGGCGGTGGCAGGCCAGGTGCTGACCGACCCGCTGGCGGCAAAACCGGCGGCAGGCCTGCTGGTAGCAGACCCGCTGGTGACAGACCCGGTGGCAGGCCTGCTGGTGGCAGACCCGGTGGCAAGCCTGCTGGTGGCAGACCCGGTGGCAAGCCTGCTGGTGGCAGGCCCGGTGGCAAGCCTACTGGTGGCAGACCCGGTGGCAAGCCTGCTGGTGGCAGGCCCGGTGGCAAGCCGGGCGGAACCAGACCCAAATCCTGATGCGCATTGTCGCCGGCCGATTTCGCGGACGCCCGCTCGCCTCGCCGCCCGACGAGTCGATCCGTCCGACCGCCGACAGGGTGCGGGAATCGGTCTTCAACATGCTGGCGAGCCGGCTCGGCCCCGATCTCGGCGGTGCCAGGGTTCTGGACCTGTTCGCCGGCACCGGCGCGCTCGGCCTCGAGGCCCTGTCGCGCGGCGCCAGCTTTGCCATGTTCGTCGATTCCGGCATTGCCGCCCGCGCCCTCATCCGCGACCACATCGAGACCTTCGGGCTCGGCGGCACGACGCGACTGTTGAAGCGCGACGCCACTTCGCTCGGTCCCATCGAGCGCTTCAAGCCGTTCGATCTTGTGTTTCTCGATCCGCCCTATGGCAAGGGTCTTGGCGAAAAGGCGCTCGCCTCGGCCCGTGACGGCGGCTGGATCGTTCCGGGCGCGCTGATCGTCTTCGAG
>JAHJQZ010000130.1 GCA_018818925.1 Alphaproteobacteria bacterium | reverse complement strand
CCGAGCGCCGTGGTCTCGAGAATTGCCGGACGCTCGATCGGCGCTCCGAGCAGGTCGGCCAGGCGCTGCATCGTCCAGTCCGAGGCCGTCATGCCGCCATCGACCCTGAGGATGGTTTCGCCGTCTCCGCCGCCCCAGTCCTTATGCATGGCGTCGACCAGGTCATGGGTCTGGAAGCACACCGCCTCGAGCGCGGCGCGCGCCAGTTCCGGGCGTCCGGTGTTGCGCGTCATGCCGAAAATGGCGCCGCGCGCGTCGGCATCCCACCAGGGGGCGCCGAGGCCGACAAAGGCCGGAACCATGTAGATGTCGATGTCCGGGTCCGATTCCGCCGCCAGCTTTCCGACCTCGCCGGAGGAATCGATGATCCTGAGGGCGTCCCGCAGCCATTGCACCACCGCCCCGGCCATGAAGATGGAGCCCTCGAGGGCATAGGTCGTCCTGCCGCCAAGGCGATAGGCTATGGTGGTTATCAAGCGGTTTTCCGACAGAACGCAGCGGTCGCCCGTGTTGATGAGCGCGAAGCATCCGGTGCCATAGGTGGATTTGACCATGCCGGGCCTGAAGCAGCCCTGGCCGACGACGGCGGCCTGCTGGTCGCCGGCGACGCCGCGGATGGGAATGGCGGCGCCGAGGAGTTCGGGATCGCAGGTGCCGAAATCGGCGGCACAGTCCCTGACCTCTGGCAAAACGGCCATCGGCACCGACAGCGCCTCGCACAACTCACTGTCCCAGGCGCCGGTGCGGATGTTGTAAAGCAGGGTCCGGCTGGCATTGGTCGCGTCGGTCAGGTGACGGGCGCCTCCGGTCAGACGCCAGATCAGGAAGCTGTCGATCGTGCCGAAGGCCACGCGGCCCTCCATGGCGCTCTGGCGCGCGCCCGGGATGTTGTCGAGCAGCCAGACGAGCTTGGTGCCGGCGAAATAGGGGTCGAGCAGCATGCCGGTACGGGCCCGCACCAGCGCTTCCAGTCCCGCCTGCCGCAGCGCCTCGCACTGGCTGGCCGTCCGCCGATCCTGCCAGACGATGGCACGCCCGAGCGGCTTGCCCGTCTGCCGGTCCCAGATCAGCGTCGTCTCGCGCTGGTTGGTGATGCCGATGCCGGCGATGTCGGCGGCGTCGATCCCGGCCTTGGCGATCGCGCTCCGGCAGCAGGATAAAACGCTCTGCCAGATTTCCTCCGGATCGTGCTCGACCCAACCGGGGGCCGGGAAATACTGCGTAAACTCCTGCTGCGCGCTGGCGATGGGGCGCAATCGGGAATCGTAGACGATCGCACGCGAGGATGTCGTGCCCTGGTCGATTGCCAGAATGTGTTCGGGCATGGTCCGTCTCCAGTTTCGGCCGAAACGATGATCAGGTGGGCGCCATGTCGGCCGGCGGCGCGGCCGCAGAGACGGTTGCCGCCAGCCGGGCTTCGACGGCGGCGATTTGGTCCGGCGTCATGCGCAGCCCCAGCTTGGTGCGGCGGAACAGCACGTCCTCGGCAGTTTGTGCCCACTCGTGTGCAACAAGAAAGTCGATCTCGGCGTCATAGAGTCCCGCCCCGAAATGCCGGCCGAGATCGGCAGTCGCGCGCTTGCCGGCAAGCAGGCGATGGATTTCGGTGCCGTAGAGGCGCGTCAGCCGTCGCAGGATGTCCGGATCGACGAACGCGTAGCGGTCGAGGCAGTCGCGCAGCAGGGCGCCAAGCCCGTGAACCGGAAAATCGCCGCCGGGGAAGGGCGCGCTGGCGGTCCATTTCGGCCCGCGCTTGCCCAGAACGCCGGTGATTCGGTCCACTGCGGCCTCGGCGAGCCGCCGGTGCGTCGTGACCTTGCCGCCGAATACATTGACCAGCATGCCGGCATCGGGCACGGTTTCCACATCCACGACATAGTCGCGCGTCGCCTCCTGGGCACGCGAACTGCCGTCGTCGTAAAGCGGCCGCACCGCCGAATAGGACCAGACGACGTCTTCGGGCGTCACCGGCTGGCGCAGGTAGTCGCTGGCCATGTCGCATAGATACTGGATCTCGTCCGCGGCGATTTGCGGAGTCCTGCAGATGTCCTCGTGATCGATATCGGTCGTGCCGATCAGGGTGTAGTCGCGCTCATAGGGAATGGCGAAGACGATGCGGCCGTCGGCATTCTGGAACACGTAGCAGCGGTCGTGTTCGAAACATTTGGGGACCACGATGTGGCTGCCGCGTACCAGACGCACGCGGTGCGCGTCCCTGCGGCCGAGAACCGACTTCAAGACCTCGTCAACCCATGGACCGCCGGCATTGACCAGGACCGAGGCGGTTGCGGTTTCTGGTTCTCTTTGCTTCGTTTGCAGGGTGATCGACCAGCGCCCGGAATCCGGCCTTGCCGCGAGCACACGGGTGCGGGTGCGGACGATGGCGCCTTTTCCGGCGGCGTCGCGGGCATTGAGAACCACGAGCCGCGCATCGTCGACCCAGCAATCGGAATACTCGAACGCCTTGCGGTATTCCGGCTTCAGGGCTTCGCCGGCCGGGTCCGAGGTCAGGTCCAGGCCGTGCGAAGGGGGCAGGAGCTTGCGCCCGCCGATATGGTCGTAGATGAAAAGGCCAAGACGCAGCAGCCAGGCGGGCCGCAGCCCCCTGTGATGGGGCAGCACGAAGCGCAGCGGCCGGATAATGTGCGGCGCCAGTTTCCACAAGAGTTCGCGCTCGATCAGCGCCTCGCGCACCAGCCGGAAATGGTAGTGCTCGAGATATCTCAGTCCGCCATGGATGAGTTTGGTCGAGCCCGACGAAGTGCCGCTGGCCAGATCCTCGGCCTCGCACAGGCATACGGAAAAACCGCGGCCGGCGGCATCCCGGGCGATGCCGCATCCGTTGATGCCGCCTCCCACGATGAGAATGTCGTAATTCGCATCCGTTTCCATTGCCGTCACCCCACAGCGCCCCGTGCGCAGCACGTCTCAGCGTGGCCGCGCCTGGGAGGCAGATTCCGCCATGTCCGCGCAGCGCTGCGGCCCTACGCCGCCCCACAACCACGCCGGGGAATGAAGATGCTCGCAAGCCGATGAAGTATCGCGCGTTTCGGCAACCCTGAAGTCAGGTCTGCGTCCTTCATTCCACCGCACTGGCAACTGCCCAGTTTCGAGAAAACCGGAATGTCAGTTTGTCGCGGTGGCAACGCTGCCTCGCTACACCCCTCTTCCCGTTCACATTTTTGCGGGAAATTTCGAAAAGAGCAACATTGACTTTCGTTTTTACTCGCCATCTAATCATAACGCATGGTGGCGCCAATATCGCAACTCAAAAGCGTCGCCGCCATGGAGGAGGAAAAGGTTATGAGGAGGAGAGGGATATGAATAAACTGCTCATGGCATCGGCGGCCGTATTGGCGCTGAGCATTGCCGCGGGTCCTGCCTTGGCGGGCATGGCCGAGGCGGAACGCTGGATCAACGACGAATTCCAGCCTTCGGCATTGAGCGTGGACGAACAGAAGGCAGAAATGCAGTGGTTCGTCGATGCGTCCGCACCGTTCGCCGGAATGGAAATCAACGTTCTGTCGGAAAGCGTGCCTGCGCACGAATACGAGTCGGCGGTTCTCACCAAGGCCTTCGAGGAAATCACCGGCATCAAGGTCAATCACCAGATTCTGGGTGAAGGCGAGGTCGTGCAGGCGGTCCAGACGCAAATGCAGACCAACCGCAACCTCTATGACGGCTATGTCAACGATTCGGATCTGATCGGCACGCATTCGCGCCTGCAGCAGACCTACAACCTGACCGACCAGATGGCCGGCGACTGGGCCGACGTGACGAGCCCGACGCTCGATCTCGACGACTTCATCGGCATCCAGTTCACCACCGGCCCCGACGGCAAGATCTATCAGCTGCCGGACCAGCAGTTCGCCAATCTCTACTGGTTCCGCAAGGACTGGTTCGACCGCCAGGATTTCAAGGACGCCTTCAAGGCCAAGTATGGCTACGATCTCGGCGTTCCGGTCAACTGGTCGGCCTATGAAGACATCGCCGAATTCTTCACCAATGACGTGAAGGAAATCGACGGCGTCCGCATCTATGGTCACATGGACTACGGCAAACGCGCTCCGGACCTCGGCTGGCGCATGACCGACGCCTGGCTGTCGATGGCCGGCGCCGGCGACAAGGGTCTGCCGAATGGCCGTCCGGTCGACGAGTGGGGCATCCGCATGGAAGCGGATTCCTGCAACCCGGTGGGCGCCAGCGTCTCCCGCGGCGGTGCCGCCAATGGGCCGGCCGCGGTCTATGCCATCGCCAAGTGGGACGAGTGGCTGCGCAAATATGCACCGCCGGCCGCTGCGAGCTACGATTTCTATCAGTCGCTGCCGGCGCTCGCCACCGGCAACGTCGCCCAGCAGATCTTCTGGTATACCGCCTTTG
>JAHJQZ010000129.1 GCA_018818925.1 Alphaproteobacteria bacterium | reverse complement strand
CGTCGTCAGCCGCGACGCGTTGGCGCGGCGCGGGCTGACCGAGGAGCTCAAGCCACTGCTGGCGCGGCTCGAACAGGCCAGAATCGCCGTCTTCGACACCTTTGTCGCCACCCCGTTCGGGATCGACATGCCGACCATCGCCGACTACCAGCGCGTGCTCGACGGTGTCGGCGAGGGGTTGAGCTACGGCGCCTTCCATTTCGCCATGCCCGACCACGACATCGAGGGCTTCGCCACCGATTCGGCGACGCGCATCGCCGATTACCGCGTTTTCGCCTCGGGCTTCGGCCGAAGGATGATGGACGAGCGCGGCATCGAGATGGTCGGGGTCCGGCAGTTGACCAGGGCATGACGGCGGGCGGCGGCAGCTCGCGGCCCGGACGAGGTCATGCCCGTTTCGGGGTATGGCGGTCGACGACGTCGCGCATCCTGCCCAGAAGCTGCGCCTCCCATTCCTCGCGCAATTCGCGGACGCGCCTTATATAAGGCTCGTTCTCGGTCGCCGGGATGTCGGGATCGTAAAGATCGGCGACCTCGCGCATGGCGCGCCGGTCCATCTCCTCAAAGGCGGCGGTGATTTCGAGCGCGCCCTCGCGGTTGAGGCCCATAGCCTCGAAAGCGGAGCGGCCCATGCGGATGGAGCTGTCATAGGTCTCGCGGATGACGTCGCGGCAGCCAGCGCCCCAGAGTTCGTAGACATGGTGACGGTCGACGGCGCGGGCCATGACATGGACATGCGGATAGGTCTTCAGCACATAGCGCGCCAGCTCGGTGATCTGCTGCTTGTCGTTTATGGCAATGACGATGAGCCGCGCCCGGTCGATGCCGGCGGCATGCAGGAGATCGGGGCGCGTCGCATCGCCGAAATAGACATGCAGGCCGAAGGTCTTGAGCATTTCGAGCTGGGCCGAAGAATAGTCGATCACCGTCGTCTCATAGCCGGCGCCGCGCAGCATGCGGTTGACGATGCCGCCGACGCGGCCATGGCCGCAGATGATGATTTCGGATTTTTGATCGATCGCATCGGCCTGGCGCGCTTCGGCGGAGGCGAAGCGCGGGGCGACAACCCGGTCGAACAGGATGAACAGGGCCGGTGTCATGAGCATGGACAAAGCCACGATCAGCAGCAGCAGGTTGGCAATGGCTTCGGGCATGACGCCGCTGGCGACGGTGAAGCTCAGGAGCACGAAACCGAACTCGCCCGCCTGCGCCAACCCGAGGGCGAAGAGCCAGCGGTCCGATCCCCTGATGCCGAAAACGAAGGCGAGCGCGAACAGCACTGCCGCCTTGACGGCGACCAACAGCAGGGTGAGGCCGGCGATGAGCGCGAAATTGCCCAAGAGCAGCGAAAAGTCGATGCTGGCGCCGACGGTGATGAAGAACAGGCCGAGC
This sequence comes from Alphaproteobacteria bacterium, assembly GCA_018818925.1. Taxonomy (GTDB): domain Bacteria; phylum Pseudomonadota; class Alphaproteobacteria; order Rhizobiales; family Devosiaceae; genus JAHJQZ01. The sequence goes on along the minus strand of JAHJQZ010000129.1, from coordinate 3,224 downwards.
AGCAGGCCCTTGAAGGGATCGATGTCGGATTCCAGTTCGTGGCGGTATTCGGAATTGGCGAGGACGACGCCGGCAAGGAAGGTGCCGAGGGCGGGAGACAGGCCGACCAGCGACATCAACAGGGCGATGCCGATGACGATCGTCAGCGCCGCGCCGACGAAGAGCTCGCGCAATCCGGCCCTGGAGACGAAGCGGAAGATCGGCTGGGTCAGAAAACCGCCGCCGAGGATCACGGCGGCGATGGCGCCGATATTGACCAGCGCCACCTGCCAGCCCTCGAGCCCGGCGATAAGACTCATGCCGGCGCCATGGGCATCGACGGCCTCGCCGGCATGGCCGGCAAGCGCCTCAACCAGTCCGGGCAGGGCGAGGAGCGGAATGAGCGCCAGCATCGGGATGACGGCGATATCCTGGAACAGAAGCACCGAAAAGCCCGCCCGGCCGCCGTCGGAATTGAGCAGGCCCTTTTCCTGAAGCGTCTGCAAGACGATGGCGGTCGAGGACAGCGACAGAACGAGGCCGATGGCGAGGGCCACCGACCAGGGCTGGTCGAACAGCAGCGCGACGCCCATGACGATCGCCGCGGTGACCGCGACCTGCAGCCCTCCAAGGCCGATGAGGCGGTTGCGCATGTCCCACAGGCGCTTCGGTTCGAGTTCCAGGCCGACCAGGAACAGCATCATGACGACGCCGAACTCGGCGAATTGCTGGATGGCGTGGATGTCGACGCGCAGCGCCAGAAGGATCGGCGAGATAGCGATGCCAGCGATGAGATAGCCAAGCACCGAGCCGAGCCCCAGCCGGGCGACGATCGGCACCGAGGCGATGCCGGCGACAAGGAAGACGAAGGCGAGAAATAGGAAATCGGTCATGGGGCATCCCGGGGAGGAGGGAGGCCCACTACATCAAAGGTGCGACATTCTGTCCATCGGCGTGGCGACCAGCCGGTTTGGCCACCGGTCACCATCCTCGCACGCAATCCGAGAACTCACACAACACCTCGACGAACTCGGTGGAGCAACATGTGCGCGGCAAGCTCGGGCCTGTCCGCACCGTCGTCTGAGCGGCACCCACACAAGGATCGTCGGATCAGGCCCGAGAGTGTGACGGGGGCGGGATCAGGACGCTTCGGGGAGGCTCACCTCGCGCGGCCGCATGTTCCGCACGCGCTTGAACGCCGTCGCGAAGGCGCTTTCCGATTCGTAGCCGACCTCGGCGGCAATCGAAGCGATCGGGCGGGCGCCGTCGCGCAGCATGTTCTCGGCCAAAAGCATGCGCCAGTGCCGGAGATACTCCATCGGGGCGAGGCCGAGGGTTTGCCGGAAATGGGCGGCAAAGCCCGAGCGCGACATGCCGGCCACGCGCGCCATGCGCTCGATCGTCCAGCGCTCGCCCGCGGCTTCGTGCAGGGCGGCGATGGCGCGGCTCAGGCGCCTGTCCTTCAATGCCCGGAGCCAGCCGGGACCGGATTCGGCATTCCTGTCGAGGGCGACGCGCAGAACCTGGACCAGCATGATATGGATGAGGTGTTCGCAAAGCACGCGCGCGCCGGGTTGGGGATCGCCTATTTCGGCGGCGAGCCGGTCGAGCGACCAGCTCAAGACCGCTGCTTCCGGTGTGCCGGCGCGGAAAAGCGTGACGAGCGGCAGGCCGCCGAACAACAGCTCGAAATGGCTTTCGGCGACGCTGAAGCGCCCGCCGATGAGGAACATCTCGCCACCGCCATTGATGACCGAGACATTGTCGCGGGCCAGCGCGCAGGTCTTTGCCGAATCGCGGCGCGGAAGCGCCAGGTCGGAAGCGAGGGAGAAGCCCCGATGCGGGCGCAGCAAATAGCTGTCGCCTTGCGCCAGCCGGATCGGCGCGTCGAGCCCCGGCACGTCGAGCCAGCAGGCGCCCTTCATGACGGCGTTGAACTTGAGCCCGTCCGGCGGCGGAAAATCCAGAGCCCAGTCACCGGCGGCGTCGATCCCCATGCTGATGGTACTTTTCGGGCCAAGGCGGGAGATGATGTCGGACAAAAGATCCATGGGTTCTGGACGCTCGCAAGGGAGAACTGGATGCTGGCATATTGAGCGTCCAATGCCCAGTGGCTAGAACACCGGTCTTCCGCTTCCCCCCTATCGAGGTGTCCCATGAACCCCAGTCAAAAACCGCTCGGCTCGGGCTTCGGAGCACGCAGCACCGTGTCCGACGTCCTTCAAGGCATCGATCTTGGCGGGCGCTACGCCCTGGTCACCGGCGGGGCCTCGGGGCTGGGGCTGGCGGCCGTCCGGGCGCTCGTCGCTTCGGGCGCCGAGGTGCTGGTGCCAGCGCGCAATATGGCGGCGGCGGCCAACACGTTCGCCGGCGAGGCAGGGGTGACAGTCGCCCCGTTCGATCTGGCCGACCAGCAAAGCATTACCGCCTTCGCCGAGACGGTTCTGAAAGCCGGGCGGCCGCTCGACATGCTCATCGCCTCGGCGGGCATCATGGCCTGCCCGGAAACCCGCATCGGGCCCGGCTGGGAAAGTCAGTTCGGCACCAATCATCTTGGCCATTTCGCCCTTGTCAACCATCTGGCGCCGCTGCTCGTTGCCGGACGCGCGCGGGTCGTCATGGTCTCCTCGGGCGCGCATGGCATCACCGGCATGCGCTGGGACGATGTCCAGTTCGACAAGGGCTACGACAAATGGGCGGCCTATGGGCAATCCAAGACCGCCAACGCCCTGTTCGCCGTCGAACTCGACCGGCGCGGCGCCGGCGTCGGCGTCAGGGCGTTTTCGCTGCATCCGGGCGCCATTCTGACGCCACTGCAGCGCCACCTGCCGAAAGAGGAAATGGTCGCGGCGGGCTGGATCGACGCGGCGGGCAATGCCGCCACATATTTCAAGTCCGTCGCGCAAGGCGCCGCGACCATGGTCTGGGCCGCGACTTCGCCGCTTCTGGAAGGGATCGGCGGGGTCTATTGCGAGGATTGCGACGTGGCGCCGCTCGCGACGGAGGGCAAAGGTGTCCGGCCCCATGCCGTCGATCCGGACGAGGCCAGGCGGTTGTGGGCGCTGTCGGTCGAACTGACGGGCGTCGATGGATTTGCCGCATCCTGAGGTGGGAGCGGGCGGGCAGCCGCTGAAATTCCGCCCGATTGATCCCCATATTCGGCGGGGCGTGACCTGAACGGTTGAAGCCGTGCCGATATCCTCACCTTCATCAGGTCCGGCGGGGCTTTTGTCCTCGCTGGGCCT
>JAHJQZ010000175.1 GCA_018818925.1 Alphaproteobacteria bacterium | reverse complement strand
GCGCGGTGTGGTATGGCATGGCAGGCATGGCGCTGGCGGTTGTCGCCACGCTCATTGGCCCCGGTGCCGGGCTCTGGCTGTTGTCGCTGGTGCTGATCGCCGCCGGGGGCGGGATCGGCTATGTCGTCGCCACGCGGGTGCAGATGACCGAAATGCCGCAGCTTGTGGCGGCGATGCACAGTCTTGTGGGTCTGGCGGCGGTGTTTGTCGGCTTTAATGCCGATCTCGAACTGGGCCGCGTGCTGGCGATGGACGAGACCGCGCGCAAGGGGCTTGAGGGCTTTGCCGCCGTGCTGGCCAAGAAAACCAGTGTCGAGGTGGCAATCCTGCGGGTCGAGGTGTTCCTCGGCGTCTTCATCGGGGCCGTGACCTTTACCGGCTCGATCATCGCCTTTGGCAAGCTGGCGGGCAAGGTCGATACCGCCGCCAAAAAGCTGCCGGGTGGGCATATGCTCAATGCCGGGGCGGCGTTCTTGTCGGTGGTTCTGGGGGTGATGTATTTCAACGACGCAGGCCTCTGGACGCTGGTGGTGATGACGCTTCTGGCGTTTTTCATCGGCTATCACCTGATCATGGGCATTGGCGGCGCGGATATGCCCGTGGTGGTCTCGATGCTCAACAGCTACTCGGGCTGGGCGGCGGCGGCGATCGGCTTCAGCCTTGGCAACGACCTCTTGATCGTGGTCGGTGCCTTGGTCGGCTCAAGCGGTGCGATCCTGAGCTACATCATGTGCAAGGCGATGAACCGCTCGTTCATCTCGGTCATTCTGGGCGGCTTCGGCGGCCCGGCGGGCGAACAGATGGCCGTTGAGGGCGAGCAAATCGCGATTGACGTCGATGGCGTCGCCGCAGCCCTGAACGAGGCCGACAGCATCATCATCATCCCGGGCTACGGCATGGCGGTGGCGCAGGCGCAGGGGGCGGTCAGTGAACTGACCTCGAAGCTGCGGGCCAGGGGCAAGACCGTGCGCTTTGCCATCCACCCGGTCGCAGGCCGTCTGCCGGGGCATATGAACGTGCTCCTGGCCGAGGCCAAGGTGCCCTATGACATCGTGCTGGAAATGGACGAGATCAACGAGGATTTCCCCGGCACCGATGTGGCGATCGTGATTGGCTCCAACGACATCGTCAACCCGGCGGCGCAGGACGATCCCAACTCGCCCATCGCCGGCATGCCGGTGCTGGAATGCTGGAAGGCCAAGCAGGTGTTTGTCTCCAAACGCGGCCAGGGCACCGGCTATTCGGGGATCGAGAACCCGCTCTTCTACAAGGACAACACCCGCATGTTCTACGGCGACGCCAAGGCGAGCCTGTCGAGCCTCTTGCCCAAGATCGACTGATCCTTGGAGGTGTGATTTGCGGAGGGCGCGGCCGAAAGGCTGCGCCCTTTGGCTTTGCTGCGCCCTTTGGTTTTGCTGCGCCAGCGTATCGTCAGACAGATCGCCTGCGGCGCGTGACGACCGTTCGCAGGTGTTTCACCGGACGACCGTCGACCGCGCAGAGACCTGCGCCGATCAACGCCATACCCCAGATATGCCGCGCGAGCAGCGCCTCGCCCAGAAACAGTGTCCCCAACAGAATCGCGCTGATCGGCACAAGAAGCGTCACCAGCAAGAGATTGGTCGCGCCCGCCGTCGACAGGATGCGGAAATAGAGCGTATACGCGAAAGCCGTCGATATGGCGGCGACGCCGATCACCGCGCCGATGCTCCGCCATCCGGGGACGGGCAGGGTCCAGGGCTGATCCACGACCATCACCAATGGCAAAAGGATCAGGCTGGACGCGATGACCTGACCGGTCGCGGTGCTCATCGGGCTAACGCCCAAGGTGCGAAACCTGCGCCCGAAGATGCCCGCGACAGCATAGGAAACCGCAGCGAGAAGGCATAGGATCTGGGCTGCGACGTGAACGCCAAGATCGCGCAGGGCCCCAGTGCCGATCATCACCGCGACCCCGGCAAAGCCGATCAGTACACCCGAGAGCTTGCCGCGACTCATCTGCTCGTCCTGCGTCAACAGATGCGCAAGCAAGACTCCAAAGAACGGGGTCGAGGCGTTCAGGATCGACGCCGCACCCGAGGTGATATGCTGCTGCCCCCAGACGATCAGGGTGAAGGGAATGGCATTGTTCAAAAGACCCATGCCAAGAAAGGCCGCCCAGACCCGCCGGTCCTGCGGCATCCGTTCGCCGCGCAGCCGCAGAAGCGCAAGCAGAAGGATCGCGGCAAGGGCCACCCGTGCCAGAACCACGGTCAAGACCGGCAATTCCCGCAGCGCGACGCTGTTGAAGAAGAAAGACCCGCCCCAGACGGTTGCAAGGGCCAAAAGCATGACCCATTCCCGTCCCGTCATGGGGCGGTTTGCAGGGGTGAGGAGTGGCATGTCCTGTCCTTTCACTTGGCGCTCCGGCAGAGCGGGTTGACACCACCTTGTCATCGACACGCGCGCCGGACGACCCGTTTCCTGCGCTAAAGAGGTTTTAGACGCGCGCGTGTCATCCTCTGGCGCTTTCGGCTTTGGCTGTCGTTGAAAATTGAGTATTTAGACCAAGAAAAAGCCCAAAGGTCAGGCTGTATACACTTGTGTTCCGCTAAATCATTG
>JAHJQZ010000128.1 GCA_018818925.1 Alphaproteobacteria bacterium | reverse complement strand
GACCATCTGGCACCTTGCTGGGGCATCCGAGCCGCCCGCTGACGGCTGGTGGTGCCGGCCCGAAGAACTCGCCAATGCCGCGCTGCCGACGGTCTTCCGCAAGGTGCTGGCTCTGGTGCTGGGATGAGTCATGGGCAGCTTGCACATGCGTGCCTTTTGAGGGCCCCACAAAGAAAAGCCGCCGGTCATAAACCGGCGGCAGGTGCCTGATTGAGCTGGAGGTCAGTGTTCAGGCGGATAGTTTGTTCATTTGCGCGCGCACCTTGGCGCGAAAGGCATCGAGCGGCACCGGCCCCCGGTCCTGGTCGACGTGCCAGAAGGTCCAGCCGTTGCAGGCCTCGGCGCCCTGGACGAGCGCGCCGACCTTGTGGATCGAGCCTTCGTGGTCGCCGGCCTTCACCGAGCCGTCGGCGCGGACCAGGGCCGAGAACATGCCCTTGGCGTCGACCAGACTGGTGCCCGGCGCGATCAGGCCCTGCTCGACCAGCGAGCCGAAGGCGACACGCGGCGCGGCGCGCCTGGATTTGAGCGGTTCGAGCGCCGCCGCTTCATGCGGGACGACGCCGCCGATGCGCTTGAGGGCGGCGGCGGCATAATCGCTGTCGCGTTCGATGCCGATGAAGTGCCGGCCGAGCCTTTTGGCGACGGCGCCGGTCGTGCCGGTGCCGAAGAACGGGTCGAGCACGACAGTGCCCGGTTTCGTCGTGCCGACCAGAATGCGGTGCAGCAGCGCCTCGGGCTTTTGTGTCGGATGAACCTTGCCTGCGTCCGCGTCCTTGAGCCGTTCGCCGCCCGTGCACAAGGGGAACAGCCAGTCCGAGCGCATCTGCAAATCGTCATTGCCCTGTTTCAGCGCCTCGTAGTTGAAGGTGACGCGCGACTTCTGGCTGCGTGCCGCCCAGATCAGCGTCTCGTGGGCATTGGTGAAGCGCGTGCCGCGAAAATTCGGCATCGGATTGGTCTTGCGCCAGATGACGTCGTTGAGGATCCAGAAATCGTTGTCCTGCAGCGCCGTGCCGACGCGGAAGATGTTGTGATACGAACCGATGACCCACAGCGCCCCGTCCGGCTTGAGCAGTCGCCGCGCCGCCTTGAGCCAGGCATGGGTGAAGGCGTCGTAATGGGCGAAGCTTTCGAACTTGTCCCAGTCGTCGTCGACCGCGTCGACATGGCTCTGGTCGGGGCGGGTCAGCCCGGTCTCGAGCTGAAGGTTGTAGGGCGGGTCGGCGAAGATGAGATCGATGCTCGATTCGGGCAGGGCGTTCATCTCGTCGACGCAGTCGCCGACGAGAATCGAGTCGAGCGGCAGGCCGTTTTCGTTCGAACTCCACTTGTCGGGAGCTTCGAGGATACGCGCGGAACGCAACATTGACTTAACCCTAACGCAGCACTAACGCCCCGTTTGTAGCGCGGTAGGGTTAAATGCCAGCTAAGTCATAGGGTTAATGGCTTGCTAAGCGGCAAGGTTAACCAATCGCCAAGGCGACGGGCGCAAAGGTGCGCCGGTGATGCGGCGTCACGCCGATGGATGAGAGCGCCAGCATGTGCGCCCTGGTGCCATAGCCCTTGTGGCCGGAGAACCCGTAGCCCGCCGCGTCCATGTCCATGACCGGGCACATGGCGTCGCGCGTGACCTTGGCAACGATCGAGGCGGCGGCGATCGACACCGAACGCCCGTCGCCGCCAACAAGCGCCTTGGCCGGGCAGGGCAGGGCGTCGGGCAGGTCGCGCCCGTCGATCAGGGCGAAATCGACCGGGCTCGGCAGGGCAAGAAGTGCCTGGCGCATGCAGGCGAGCGTGGCGCCGCGAATGTTGAGCCGGTCGATTTCGGAGGGCGGTGCCACGACGATCGCGACCTCGCCCATGGCGAGGATATCGACGAAAAGCGCCTCGCGCCGTTGCGCCGAGAGCTTCTTGGAATCGTCGAGGCCGGCGGGGAAGCGCCCCTCGGCAAAGACCACGGCCGCGACGACGACCGGCCCGGCCAGCGGCCCGCGCCCGGCCTCGTCGACGCCGGCGACGCGCCGATATCCGGCGGCCCGCGCGCCGACCTCTTCGGCATCGTCCGGTGCCGTCCGTGTCGAATCGGTTTTGCCCATGCGCCATTGTGGCGAAGCCGGTGCGGCGCTGTCGAGCGCCGTCATGTCAAAACGTCACGCGACCCGATGCGAATTGCTGCGGCGCGGCGCGCGGCGAAGTGCTATGCGAGAGCCATGAGCGAGCAGAATGCCCCCGATGGCGGGATTGCCATCGCCGCCGACCCCATTGGAATGTTCGCCGACTGGCTGAAGCTGGCGGAAAAGTCCGAACCGAACGATCCCAACGCCATGGCGCTGGCGACGGCGAATGCCGCCGGCACGCCGGATGTCCGCATGGTGCTCATGAAGAGCTTCGACCAGAAGGGCTTCGTTTTCTACACCAATATGCAGAGCGCCAAGGGCGAGGAACTCGCCGCCAACCCGCAGGCCGCGCTCAATTTCCACTGGAAATCCCTGAAGCGCCAGGTGCGCGTCATCGGTCCGGTGAGCACTGTCTCCGAGGCGGAGGCCGACGCCTATTTCGCCTCGCGCGCCAAGGACAGCCAGATCGGCGCCTGGGCCAGCCGGCAATCGCGGCCGATGGAGACGCGGTTCGAGTTCGAAAAGGAAATCGCCCGCTTCGCCTTGAAATACGGGCTCGTCAGGGTGCCGCGCCCGCCGCACTGGTCCGGCTATCGGGTGACCCCGCTCCATATTGAGTTCTGGCGCGATCGGCCGTTCCGCCTGCACGACCGGCTTGTCTATACGCGCGCGACCGAAACCGCGCCCTGGAGCACGGCCAAGTTCTACCCCTGAAACTGTTTGGCAATCGCATCGCCGCGTTTAGCCGATATTCGGTATTTGCGGATAGTCTTGCGCATCCATGTCGCGTCGGAACGCCCTCATCAGCAGGGGAATCCGGCGCGCTTTGGCCTGAATTGACGGAGTGCTGACCATGCTCAAGGACCACGATGCCTACGCGATTGTCGCGGTCAGGGATCCCGACCGCTCGCGGCGGTTCTACCGCGACACGCTCGGCCTCGAACCCATCGGCGACGAGACCGACGTGCTGGCGGTCTACAAAACCGGAGCGACGCGGCTGGTGGCCTATCCGTCCGAATTCGCCGGCACCAACAAGGCCAATGCCGTGGTCTGGGCGGTCGGCGACGCCTTCGACGGCATCGTTGCGGCGCTCGAAGCCAAAAACGTCGCCTTCGACACGAGCACCGAGGCCGCCCACATGCAGCGCCAGGGCAATGTCTACAGTGCCGGCAACCTCAAGTTCGCCTGGTTCAAGGACCCCGACGGCAACATCCTGCACATCAATTCCATGCGGCGCTCAGAATAGGGTGAGCTGCGGGTCGTCCTGTTTCGGGCCGCGGAACAGGTCGGTCCGCAGGCGTTGCGGCCGGCTCGACAATCCGTAGCGCTCGATCGCCTTGTCGAAACGCTGTCTCAGCATGACGGCATAGGGGCCTTCCCCGCGCATGCGCGAGCCGAAGCGCGGGTCGTTGTCGCGCCCGCCGCGTGTGTCGCGGACAAGGCTCATCACATGCCGAAGCCGATCCGGATAATGGCGGAACATCCACTCGCGGAACACGTCGCGCACTTCGCCGGGCAGCCGGAGCAGTGCCATCGCCGCCCCGGTGGCGCCCTGCGCCTTGGCGGCGTCGAGAACGCGTTCGAGTTCGTGATCGTTGATCGCCGGAATGGCCGGCGCGAAATTGACCGAAACCGGCACCCCCGCCGCCGCCAGAAGCCGCATCGCCTCAAGGCGGCGTGCCGGCGTTGCGGCGCGCGGCTCCATCAGCCGGCTCAGCTTGTGGTCGAGCGAGGTCACGGCGATCGTCGCAGAAACAAGGCCATGCCCGGCCATTTCGGTGAGGATGTCGAGATCGCGGACGATCAGCGCCGATTTGGTGGTGATCGTCACCGGGTGTTTGGTTTCGAGCAGCACTTCGAGGATTTGGCGCATGATCTTGTGCTGGCGCTCGACCGGCTGATAGGGATCGGTATTGGTGCCGATGGCGATCGGCTTGACCTTGTAGCGCGGCGCCGAGAGCTCCTTGCGCAAGAGGTCGGCGGCATTGGTCTTGATGAAGATCTCGCGTTCGAAATCGAGTCCGGCCGACAGGCCGAGATAGGCGTGCGTCTGGCGCGCATAGCAATACGAACAGCCGTGCTCGCAGCCGCGATAGGGGTTGATCGAGCGGTCGAAGCCGATATCCGGGCTGTCGTTGCGCGCAATGACCGACACCGCCTTTTCGAGCCGCTCATGGGTCTCGAAGGGCTGCAGCGCGTCCTCCTCCTCGATGTCCCAGCCGTCGTCGAACGTCTCGCGCTTCTGGCGCTCGAACCGCCCGGAGACATTGGTCTGGGCGCCGCGCCCGCGATTGCGCTTCTGCGGCACGAGTGGGCGCTCGACCAGATCGGCGTCGGCCGACTGGCTGAGCTTGTTGAGCCTGTCGAAATTGGGTGCCACGAGTTGTGCCATGTCCCTTCGGTCCCGCGAATCGCCGGGAGGTTCCCGGCATGGGACAATCTAGCGCACCAAATGGAACAAAACAAGAACTAGTCGGGCTTTGCCGCCTCGTCCGGCGCCGGCTCCATCGGTTCGTCCACAGATTCCGCGCTCGCGACGGTCTCGTCGGCACGCGGATCGAAAGCGACGGTCTCCGGCGTGGCGTTGCGCCCGAGCGGCACGGCCAGGAACGGCGCCCGCGCCTCGGCCGGCACCGGGTCGCGCATGCGGATGCGCAGGAAGGCGAATCCGGCGAGCAGCAGGTGGAAGGTCGCGGTCACCATGAACATGCCGATCGGGCCGGTGAACTCCATGATGAACGAAGCCAGGATCGGACCGACGGCCAGCGCGGTGCCGTAGATCAGCAGCATGCCCGAGGCAATGACGGCGAATTCGCCGTCCCGGGCGTGGTCATTGGCATGGGCGACGGCGATGGCATAGACCGGATAGGCCGCAAGTCCGTAGAAGCCGAAAAGGGCATAGAGCAGCCAGCCGTCGCCGGGATTGAAGACCACGGCCACAATGCCGACCAGTGCCGCCACAAGGCTGGTGCCGATGAGAACGTAGCGCCGATCCATGTTGTCCGACAGTCGCCCTAGCGGGATTTGCGCCAAAGCTGCCGCGACGGCGGGGAGCGCCATGATGACGGCGATCGAGGCGGCATTGAGCCCGAGCATGAACCCATAGACCGGCGCCAGCGTGCCGAAGGTGCCGTTGGTCATGCCGACCGCGAAGGCGGCGACCACGGCGACCGGCGAGGTTCGGATCAAAAGGCGGAGGTCGAGCCGGGCCGAGGCGAGCTGATTCGGTTGCTTTATCGTGCTGACCGCCGTCGGCAGCACCGCGCCCATGAAGGCCAGCGCCCCGATCACGAAGGGCAGGTAACCGGCCGTGCCGGTGATCGACATGGCGAGCTGTCCGATCGTCGAGGCGGCCATGTTGATCGTCACATAGACCGAAAACATCGTGCCGCGCGATTTGTTGTCGGAGACCTCGTTGAGCCAGCTTTCGACCACCATGGCGGCGCCGGCGAAGCAGAAGCCGGAAAAGGCCCGCGTCACGATCCAGCCGACATCGTTGATCCACAAGAGATTGAGCAGGATCGTCATGCCGCCCATCACCGACATGACCGAATAGGTGCGGATATGGCCGACGCGCCGCACCAGCAGCGGCACGCTCACCGATCCGGCCACGAACCCGATGGACCAGCCGGTGCCGATCAGGCCAAGGGCGATGAGCGAAAAGCCTTCCTCGGCGCCGCGCACGGACATCAGGAGGCCCTGCAGCCCGCCGCCGAACATCAAAAGGGCGGAGCCGAGAAGAAGGGCATAGATTTTGACGACCTGGGCCATGTGCCGAAGCAAACCGACGCAAAGGAGAACCACCAGCCCTATACGCTACGCGGAAGTGAGACAATGGTGTGGCGGAAGAGTTTTCAGACGGGGATATCCGTGCCGTCGAGCGCCCGCCTGAGGGTCAGCATGTCGCGCCAGGCGAGGCCCTTTTGCGCCGGCTGCCGCAGAAGGAAGGCCGGATGGAAAGTCGGCAGCAATGGATAGGTCTTTCCGGCGATCTCGATCCGGCGCCATTGCCCGCGCACGCGCGTGATGCTCACCGGTTGGCCGATCAGGGTGTTGGCCGATGGCCCGCCGAGCGACACGATGAATTCCGGCGCCGCCAGGGTGATCTGGCGGAAAAGGAACGGCAGGCACAATGCGATCTCGGCCGGGGTCGGCGTGCGGTTGCCCGGCGGCCGCCACGGCACGGTATTGGCGATATAGACCTGGGTTCGGTCGAGGCCGATGGCGGCGAGCATGCGGTCGAGCAATTGCCCGGAGCGGCCGACAAAGGGTTTGCCCTGCAGGTCCTCCTCGCGCCCCGGCGCCTCGCCGATCAGCATGACGCGGCCCTCGGAATTGCCGTCGCCGAACACGAGCTGGGTCGCCCGCTGCTTGAGCGGCGAGCCGTCGAACCCGTTCATGGCGGCTTCGAGCGCTTCGAGCGTATCGGCCGCCGCCGCCAGCGCCTGTGCCTCGACCGGGCTCGCCTCGGCGTCGGGCGCAACCGGCGCGTGGGATGCCGCCGCCTCGGCCGGCGCGATCGGCTGCACCGGGCGGGCGCGCGCCTGCTGCAGCGCCGCCTGGGCCGCGAAGCGGTCGACCGGATGGTCGCCGACACCAAGATCGACGCCGGCGGCAGCATACCATTCCAGCAGCGCCGCCCATTCCAGGTCGGTCATTTCTTTCTTTTCCGCCATGGTCTCTGTTATGTCACAGCGCCCATGCAGCGGCCAGTCCGCCGCTGTGCCGGCCAACGCCAGTGACGGGAGGTCCGATGTCGGACGAAGCGATCCGCGAGGAGTTTCAAACCGATGTCGTGATCGTCGGCGGCGGTCCGGCCGGCCTGTCCGCGGCGATCCGGCTGAAGCAGATCGCCGCCGCCACGGGCCGCGACATCGCCGTGACCCTGATCGAAAAGGCCGCCGGGATCGGTGGCCATATCATCTCCGGCGCCGTCATGGACACAGCCGGGCTCGACGCGCTCATCCCGGACTGGCGCGAGCGCGGCGCCCCCGTCGGGCCGAAGGTCGGCCGCGAACACCTGCATTTCCTGACCGCCACGGGCGATCTCACCCTGCCGCATGCCCTGGTGCCGCCTGTGGCCAGGACCGCCGACAGCCATATCACAAGCCTCGGGCGCCTGTGCCAATGGCTCGGCGAGGAGGCGGCGGCGCTCGGCGTCGACATCTTTCCGGCGACCGCCGCCGTCGATGTCGTGACCAACGAATCGGGCGCCGTCACCGGCGTGGTCACCGGCGATCTCGGCGTCTTGCGCGACGGTTCGCCCGGCCCCGGCTACGCCCCCGGCATCGTTTTGAAGGCGTCCCATGTGCTGGTCGCCGAAGGCGCCCGCGGCTCGCTGGCAAAATCGCTCATTGCCCGGTTCGGCCTCGACGCCGGGAGCGCGCCACAGAAATACAGCCTCGGCATCAAGGAAATCTGGGAGATCGATCCGGAACGGCACGAGCCGGGCCGCGTCGACAATTATCTCGGCTTTCCGCTGCCCGCCGACACCAGCGGCGGCGGCTTCGCCTATCACGCCGAGGACAACAAGCTCTATCTGGGCCTTGTCACCTATCTCGACTATCCGAACCCGACCCTGTCGCCCTTCGACGAGTTCCAGCGCTTCAAGACCCATCCCTCGATCGCCCGCCTGCTCGCGGGAGCAACGCGTCTCGCCTATGGCGCCCGCGCCATCACCGCCGGTGGCTGGCACGCCATCCCCGAATTGAGCTTTCCCGGCGGCGGACTGATCGGCTGCGCGGCCGGCTTCATGAACGTGCCGCGCTTGAAAGCCATCCACAACGCCATGCGCTCGGGCAAGGCCGCCGCCGAAACCGTCGCCGCCGCGCTCGCCGATGGCCGCGCCAACGACAGGCTCGATGACCTGAGAGCGAACATCGACGCGTCCGGCATCGCCGCCGATCTCAGGCCGGTCGCCAACATCAAGTCGCTGTGGTCGCGATTCGGCTCGCGCCTCGGCATCGTCCTGGCCGGCGTCGACATGTGGGCGACATCGCTTTTCGGTCGCTCGCCCTTTGCCGCCATCGCCGCGAGCAGCAAGGACAGCGATACGCTCCAAAAGCGCGGCACGGTGACGCCCATCGCCTATCCGTCGCCGGACGGCGTCACGACCTTCGACCGCGCCGCGTCGGTCTTTCTCGCCAATATCGCCCATGACGAGAACCAGCCGGTGCATCTGAAACTGGCCGATCCGTCCGTGCCGGTCGAACGCAACCTGCCCGAATATGGCGAGCCGGCGCCGCTTTACTGCCCGGCCGGCGTTTATGAAATGGCCGAGGAACAGGGCCGGCCGGTCTTTCGCATCCACGCCGCCAATTGCGTGCATTGCAAGACCTGCGATATCAAGGATCCGGCCCAAAACATCACATGGACGCCGCCCGAAGGTGGATCGGGACCGAACTATTCGGGTATGTGATCGGGCGCGCCGGATTGCGTGATCGGCGCCACGCTTGCGGCAGGTCGCAAAATCACCAATGTTTGGCGGCAACGAACCGAAGTTCGAACCAACGCGGAAACTGCCTTGAAGAACCTGTTCAATAGCCTCGCCGTCATCGTTCTGTGTCTCGCTATCGGGCTGACCGGCGCCCGCGCCCAGTCCGAAGGCGCGGATTTCGACGCCAGACTGCGCGCCCTTCTGGCCTCGCTGCAGTCGGCGACCGGCAATTTCCTCGCCGGCGAGGAGGCGCTCAGCCATCTCGACACCAAGCATGCCGCCGAGCTTTTGGGCAGCGCCAGCCTGCTGGAACCCGACAATCCCTATCTGGCGGTCAGGACCTTCCACGCCCAGGCGGCGCAAGGCCAGATCGAGATCGCCGCCAAGACGGCCCGGCGCCTGCTGGAAATGGTGCCGGACGACGAATTGTCGAAACTGATGCTCGGCACGGTGGCGCTCAAGCAGCGCCAGTACAAGGAAGCCATAAAATTGCTCGACGGCATCGACGGCCGTTCCGTCGTCGGCATAACCGCCGCCGTGGTCAGGGGCTGGGCCTTCGTCGGCGACAACCGCTATGCCGAGGCGGTCACCGCGCTCGACGCCCTGGCCGAGACCGGCATAGAAGGCTTTCTGACCTATCACCGCGCCCTGATGGCAGACGTTGCCGACCAGCGCGAGGAGGCCCTTGCCTTCGCCGAACAGGCCCATGCCGCCGAACCCTATGAGGTGCGCTTCCTTGCCGCCTATGCGCGCATGCTCGCCAACGCCTCGCGCTTCGCCGAGGCGCAAAACGTCGTGCAAGGTTTCCATGCCGAAGGGTTGATCGACCCCGAGCTCGCCTTGCTCGACAAGGACCTGCGCGCCGGCCATCGTCCCGGCAAGCTGGCGCCCAATGCCCAGGCCGGCGCCGCCGAGATCTTCAATTCGGTCGGCGGCGCGCTGTCGGCGGACGGCTCGAGCGATCTGGCGACGATCTTTCTGCGCCTCGCCGTTTATCTGGTGCCCGATTTCGATCTCGCCGCCTTCCAGCTCGGCGGGCTCTACGACCAGTTCGGCCAATACGATCTGTCCGACGCCATCTACGAGGCCCTGCCTGCCGATTCGCCCTACAAGCCGCAGGCCAAGGTACGCCTCATCCGCAATATCGCCGGCGACCACGATCAGGACGATGCGATCAACCGGCTGCACGATGCCGTGATCGAGGATCCGGACAACCTGCATGCCGTCGTCGCCTGGGCCGACATGTTGCGCGACGACGAGCGCTGGACGGAAGCGGCCCGCGCCTATTCCATCGCCATCGGCCTTGTTGGCGGCGAGCGCCCGCAGGACTGGCGCTACTATTACCTCAGGGGCATGTGCAACGAACGCGCCAGGAACTGGGGGTCGGCCGAAAAGGATTTCGAGCGGGCGCTCGAACTCGATCCCGACAATCCGCAGGTGCTCAATTATCTGGGCTATTCCTGGATCGACCAGGGCGTGCATCTCGACAAGGCGCTCGAAATGATCCGCACCGCGCTCGAATGGGACCCCTCGGACGGCTATGTCGTCGATAGCCTCGGCTGGGCCTATTACCGGCTGGGGCGCTTCGAGGAGGCGGTGCAAACGCTCGAACAGGCGGTGCAGCTCCGCGCCTCCGATCCGGCGATCAACGACCATCTCGGCGATGCCTACTGGCGCACCGGCCGCAAGCTCGAGGCGCGCTTCCAGTGGACCATCGCATTCGATCTCGATCCCGGGAGCGACATCGGCGTCGCGGCGCGCAAGAAGCTCGACGAGGGGCTCGAAGCGGTCGAGACCGTCTCGATGAACGGCTGACCGAACCTGATGGATCGTATTTTCGAAGCGACGGCGCTCGCCAAGATCAACCTGGCGCTTCACGTTACCGGACAACGCGAAAACGGCTTTCACGACCTCGAAAGCCTGGTGGTCTTCGCCGATCTCGGCGACGAGCTGACGGCGCGTCCGGCACAAGGGGACGTCCTGAGGCTGTCCGGTCCGTTCGCCGGCGCGCTGACCCACGGACAGACCAATCTGGTATCCAAGGCGGTCGAGGCCTTTCGCGCCCGCTGGCCGGGCGCGGTGCCGCACGGCATCGCCATCTCGCTCGCCAAGAACCTGCCGGTGTCCGCCGGCATCGGCGGTGGCTCGGCCGACGCGGCCGCGACGCTTCGGCTGATGGCCGGCCTTGCCGATCCGCCCGTCGGCCTTGACAACCTGATGCCAGTCGCCGCCCGCCTCGGCGCCGACGTGCCGGTATGCCTTTACTCGCAATCGTGCCTCGTGCGCGGCATCGGCGAAATCGTCGAGCCGGTCGACATCCTGCCGCCCTGCCATCTGGTACTGGTCAACCCGCTGGTGCCGGTCTCGACCTCGGAAGTCTTCCGCCGCCTCAAATCCCGCGCCAATCCCGGCCTGCCCGCAATCGCCGAGCCGTTCTCCCATGCCGCCATGCTCGGCCTGTGGATGGCGGAAACGCGCAACGATCTCGAACAGGCGGCGATCGAGGCCGTGCCGGTGATCGGCGACCTGATTTCGGATCTGGCGCGCACCTCCGGTTGCGTTTCGGCCCGCATGTCGGGATCGGGCGCCACCGTCTTCGGCCTGTTTGGCTCGGAGAAACTGGCCCATCAGGCCGCCCAGGACATGCGCGGCAGATTTCCCGACGCCTGGGTCGCCGCCGCGCCTTTGGTGGTGGGGTAGGGGCGGGCCTAATACGCCCGCGACACGCAGAAATCGGCGATGTCCGCCAGCACGTCGCGCATGGTCGAGGCCGGCACCGCCGAAAGCGCCCTTTTGGCCGCCTCGGCATGGGCGTGCGCTTGCTCGAGCGTCGCCGCCAGCGCGCCGTGGCGTTCGAAAATGCCCACGATTTCGGTCACCGCCCCGATGCCGGTCTCGTGATTGCCAAGAGCGGCGGCGATCGCTTGCCGTTCGGCTTCGTCGGCATGCTCGAGCGCCAGGATCACCGGCAGCGTCATCTTGCCTTCGCGCAGGTCGTCGCCGGTATTCTTGCCGAATCGCCCGCTAGCGCCGCCGTAATCGAGCACGTCGTCGATGAGCTGGAAGGCCCAGCCCAGTTCCAGCCCATACACGGCAAGCGCCTTTTGCGCCGCCTCGCTGCCGCCGCCGGCCATGGCGCCGACAACGGTCGCCGCCTCGAACAGGGTCGCGGTCTTGGCGCGCACCACCTCATTGTAGTCCTTGGGCGTCGCGCCGAGATCGCGCGACTTGGCGAGCTGGAACACCTCGCCCTCGGCGATGATCGTGGCGGCGTGCGACAGGACGCGCAGCGCCTTGAGATCGCCGGCCTCGACCATCATCAGGAAGGCTTGGCCCAGAAGGAAATCGCCGACCAGCACGCTCGCCTGATTGCCCCAGACCTTGCGTGCCGCCGGCTTGCCGCGCCGCATGTCGCTTTCGTCGACCACGTCGTCGTGCAGGAGCGTGGCGTTGTGCATGAACTCGACGGCGGCGGCGTAGTTGATCTGGTTGCCATTGCCGGGGCCGAACAGGGCGCAGCTGGCGATGGTCAGCATCGGCCGAAGCCGCTTGCCGCCGGACTCGATCAGGTAATGCGCCAGTTTCGGCACCAGATCGACATGCGATTGCGCCCGGTCGAGAATGAGCGCATTGACGCGCTCCATCTCGGCATGCGTCAGTGCAGCCAGACGTTCCAGCGCGTCTTCCGTCCGCGTTTCAGGATGGCTCGCGATAACGACCCCCAATTCACTCCCTCGCGCCGGAGAACCCACAAACGTTCCGCGGCGATTGAGCCAAGGGCGGCAACCCACTAGGCTCGCCGGAAAACAGGCCGGCTCAGCATGTCCGTAGACCAGAGCAAACTTTTTGTAAAACGTCAAAACACCGGTGCCGACGCCTTTTTGGGCGGCCGGCTGATGCTCTTGCAGCCGCGCCATGGATTCAGGGCCGGGTCGGACTCGGTTCTGCTCGGCGCCTCGGTTCCTCCGGCCACCAGGCGCCTGCTCGATCTCGGGGCCGGCGCCGGGGCCGCCGGGCTTGTCGCCGCCCTCTGGGCCGAGACGGCCGAAGTGCTGCTTGCCGAACGCGACGAAGAGGCGCTGGCGCTAGCCCACCAAAACATCGAACGCAACGGGCTTGCGGCCCGCGTCCGCGCCGTTCGGGCCGATATCGCCGCCGCCGGCGTCGAACGCGAGGCCGCCGGGCTCGTTCCCGACAGCTTCGACAGTGTCATCGCCAATCCGCCCTTTTTCGCAAGCGAACGGGGCACGCTGTCCCCTGAAGCTAACCGCGCCTCCGCCCGACATGCCGGGCCGGACGCGATCGAGGCATGGAGCCGCGCCGCCGCCGCCGCCACCGCGCCGCGTGGAGAAGCGATCTTCATTTTGCCGGCACGCCGGCTCGGCGAGGCGCTCGCCGCCTTCGGCCGCCGTTTCGGCAATATCCGCATCCTGCCCGTCGCGTCCCGGCCGGGCGGCGCGGCCGGACGCGTCCTTGTTCGCGGCACCAAGGGATCGCGTGCCGGCCTGACGCTGCTTTCGCCGCTCGTCATGCACGGACTTTCCGGCAATGCCTACGCCCCGCAGGCGGCGGACATCCTGATGGGACGCACAAATCATGACTGGTGATGTGGAAAGCCGGAGCCTTTCTGCCTATCTAGCGGAGAACAACAGGACAGAGCGATGACCGAATCCGCCTTCAGCACTCTCGCCAATAGCCTCGGCAGCCATATCGGCCGCCTGCTCAACCGCCCGCCCGTCATTCCGCTCGTCCGCCTGCAGGGCACGATCAGTTCCGAGCAGCGCCCGGGCCGGCTGAACATTTCGACCTATGCCCCGGTGCTCGAACGGGCCTTTGGCGTCAGGCGGGCACCGGCCGTCGCGATTGTCGTCAACTCGCCCGGCGGCTCGCCGGTGCAGTCGCGCCTCATTGCCAAGCGCATCCGCGATCTCGCCGAGGAGCACGACAAGAGGGTTCTGGTCTTTGTTGAGGACGTCGCCGCCTCCGGCGGCTATTTCATCGCCTCGGCGGGCGACGAGATCATCGCCGATCCGTCCTCGATCGTCGGCTCGATCGGCGTCATCATGGCGGGCTTCGGCTTCGAGGAGGCGATCAGAAAGCTCGGCGTCACGCGGCGCCTCTACACCGCCGGCAAGAACAAGTCGACCCTCGACCCGTTCCTGCCCGAAAAGCCCGAGGACGTCGAACGTTTGAAGGCCGCCGAGATGAGCATCCACGAGGTCTTCATCGACTATGTGAAAGCCCGGCGCGGCGAGCGTTTCCGGGGCGGGGACGATGTCCTGTTCACCGGCGAATGGTGGACGGCCAAGCGCGGTCTGGACCTTGGCCTCGTCGATGGCCTTGGCGATATTCACGAGGAATTGCGGGCGCGTTTCGGCGAAAAGGTGCGCGTCAAGCCTTTCGGCCCAAGGCGCCCGTTCCTGCAATTGCCGCGTTTCGGCACGAGTGTCGGTGCCGGCCCGGAGGGTTTGGGCGCCGACCTGATCGCTGCCGTCGAGGACCGCGCCCTGTGGTCCCGGTTCGGCCTGTAGAAAGGGCTGCCAGGTGTCCTACATCCTGTTGCGGATCGCCATTTATGCCCTGATCGCCGGCGCGCTCTATTTCGGCGTCAGGAGAATCTTTCTCGACTGGAAGGGGCGATTCCGCGAAATCGACAAGGCCAAGCGCGACCGCGACCTCAAGGAGCGCCAGCGGCCCGACGTCATCGACCTCAAGCGCGGCGAGGACGGCGTCTATCGGCGCAAGGACGATGCCGACAAGCAGTAGCGGTCGGCCGTCTTCCGCCTAAAGCCCGTCCTCGTCCCTTTCGTCCGGATCGACATCCGGGCGCGGCGCCCGAGGGATCAAAAGCAATGCCCCCACCCCGACCAGCGCCAGCGGCGCCACCCAGCGGATCCAGGGGTGTCCACCATCGAAGAACACCAGTTCGAACAGGGCGGCAAAGGCCACGAATGCCGTTGCCGACCACTTGATCAGGGCGCGTCCACGCGCCACCAGTCTCATGCTTTCGCGCCAGGCACCGGCATGTGCGAGGGCGGCGCCGGCCGCGAGCGGCAGCAAGGTCCAGGCATAGGCCCAGGACCGGTAGTACCCGGTGATGCTCTGGCCGAGAAGAATGAGCCCGACGCCGGTGACGATTGCGCCCGTTGCCGCAAGGGGCGGGTTCCAGTGCATCGACGCCGCCATGGCCAGAAGGGCGACGCCGGGCAGGATGACGAAGAACGGCCAAGGCATCATGCCGACGCTGCCGCCAAAGGCCTCAAGGACGAGCATGACGACGCCGGCCAGGATCAGCAGGCCGGCAAGGATGGCACGATTACGCTGCGAGTCGATACGATTCATGGCCAAGCCTCCTTGATGCCGCACGATCGAATTGTTCCGCCAATATGGTGTCGGCATTCGCCGATGAAACGGTGGCAACGGTACGGCATGCTGTCGCAGCCCGGGCGCGTGGACAAGACGGCGGGGCTGATCCGGTTCCGCGAAATCGACCGCCGACCCGATTTGACGGCGAACTCCCCGAAATCGCGCGCTCACATCGGCAGAAATAAACAAATCCATAAGGTTTGACCGGTAATCATTGGGCCGGTTCTATCTGCCGTCATATTCGAAAGCGTTGGCGGCAATGCAACGAGGAATGGATTCCTGATGAGCAACGCAGCTATTGCCATGGATCTCGAAGAACGAGAAGCCGTTCCCGGCGGCGAGCCGCGGAAAAGAGCCAACCAGTTCGTCACGTTCTATGTCGGCGAAAATGCCTATGGCATCGACATCATGGCAGTTCGCGAAATCCGCAGCTGGACGCCGACCACGGTACTGCCGGATCAGGCCTATGGCGCCCGCGGCGTGCTCGACATTCGCGGCAAGATCGTCGAAGTCTTCGACCTGTCGCTGGTTCTGGGCTCCGGCGGACGCGATCAGCAGGCCAACCAGGTCGTGCTCGTGGTCGCCATAGCCGACCGGGATGTCGGCCTTGCCGTCGACAGCGTCTCGGACATTGTCGATGCCGCCGACGGCGATTTCGCCGAGCCTCCGGCCAAGGGCGGCAAGGTCGCGGCCATGGTGCGCCAGAACGAGCAGCTGATCTCGATCCTTGATCTCGACGTTTTGTTCAACTGATCGACCGACAGGTTTGGCATACCGGGGGGCGCTCGCGGCGCCCCTTTATTTTTGCGCGGACATTTCATCCTCTTGGCGCCGGGGTCCGGCAAAAGTAAGGTCCGCCCGCATTTCTGGCGGGAACGGGCATGACGGCGCGCATCATTCTGACCACGATCGGGTCTCTCGGTGACCTGCACCCTTTTCTCGCCGTCGGTAAGGCGCTCCAGGCGCGCGGCGCCCATCCGGTCATGGCAATACCGGAATCCAATATCGACAAGGCGGAGGCGGCGGGGCTCGAGGCGGTTGCCGTCGTTCCGGGCATCGAGCGCGTCGCCGCCGATACGGGCAAGAGCGTCGAGGACTTCATGCGCGTCGCCATCAACGACGCCCCAACCATCGCCAAGACGCTGCTTCTGCCTTATTTCGGCGAGTCTTTTGACCGTATCAATGCCATCGCCGACGGGGCCGAAATCATTGCCGGTTCGAGCTTCCTGTTCGCCGGCACGGCGGTGGCCGAAAAGCGCGGCATTCCCTTTGTCGCCATGATGCTGCAGCCGCTCGCCTTTTTGTCCGACTACGATCCGCCGCTCCTGTGGGAATACCCGGTCCTTGCGCGGGCGCCGAAAGCGGATTGGCAGATCGCCTGGAACCGGGTCGCCGGCTTCTTCCTGCGCGCCGAGGTCTGGCGTCGCTATTCGTTTTCGATCAACCGCTCCCGTCGCCTCAAGGGCCTGGGGCCGGCAAGGGGCCTCCCGGTTCTCGGCGCGCCGGCCTACTGCTCCATGTCGATCGGCATGTATTCGAGCGTTTTGGGCGCGATTCAGCCGGATTTTCCCCCCAACAGCCATCTCGTCGGCTTTCCGCAATTCGACAGCGACAGCGGCAGGCAAGAGGCGCTTTCGGACGAGCTCACCGCCTTTCTCGATGCCGGCGCGCCGCCCATCGTCTTCACCCTCGGCAGCATCGCCGTTCTGGCGGCCGGCGATTTCTACGCCAGGAGCCGCGAGGTGGCCCGCCGGCTCGGGCGGCGCGCCGTCCTGCTCACCGGAAACGACGACCGATCGCTCGACGCCCCCGATTGCCTTTGCCTGCGCTACGCCCCGCATTCGCTGTTGTTTCCGCGCGCCGCGGTCAATGTCCATCATGGCGGCATCGGCACCACCGGCCAGGCCTTGCGCTCGGGCCGGCCGCAGCTCGTGGTGCCGTTCATGGGCGATCAGCCCGACAATGCCGTCCGCATCCGCCGCATCGGCGCCGGCCTCTTGCTGAGCAGCCGCCGCTACACCGTCGACCGCGCCGCCGGGCTGATCAAAAGGCTGCTCGACGAACCGGGCTTTGCCGCCGAGGCCGCGCGTCTCGGCGACGTGGTCAGGGCGGAACGGGCCGCCGAAGCCGCGGCGGATCGTCTCCTCGAACTGGCCGAAAGCCGGCGTCGCTCCACCTGAGCCGCCAGGCCGCGAATTCGCCTTTGCCACGCCACCCGTCACCCGGTCGGCAATGCCGGGCGCCACAGCCGGCGCTTCCAGTCCACTGACCGGCCCGGGACCAGGCTGCGACACTATGTCGACTGTCCCTTATCCGCTTATGCGCCTAAGCGCATAGGCGAAAGGAACAAGCCATGGTTGTGGATATTCTCGTTGCCCTCGGTGAGCCGACGCGCCTCGCCGTCATGCGGCACCTGTGGGAACACGGCGAGACCTGCGCCTGCGAGTTGATGCCGCGCCTCGGCGTCAGCCAGAGCCGCGTGTCGCGGCACATGCAGGTGTTAAGGCAGGCCGGACTCGTCGACAGCCGGCGCGACGCCCAGCGCGTGCTCTATCGGATAAACCCCGAATTGCCGCCGCGGCTTTCGGCCGTGCTCGACGCGGTCATGGCGGTCGAAGCGGGCAAGGACAGGAGCG
>JAHJQZ010000127.1 GCA_018818925.1 Alphaproteobacteria bacterium | reverse complement strand
GGTATTCGAAAGTGGTGTTCTTGACCTTAGTCGGTGGCTTGATCCAGTCGAGGCGCTTGGCCTGGTCACCCCAGAAGCCATCGGGGTCGTTGACGGAGCGCGCGTACATCTCCTCGTACTGCTTGGCCGTTACCTTGGTATTCTTGACGATTTCGGGGGGCGGATTGAAAACAGCGTCAGTCATCAGTTTCTCCATGCGACGCGAGACCGCATTCGGCCTGCACCGGTTTTGTTATCCGCCGGCTGGAGCAGTTGTCCTCCCACTCTTTTGCGAGCATGAACTGCGTGCCTCGGCTCACCGGACGGTTTTAACCATTCCCCGGAACTAGATCGCAAGGTACTCCTGCCGCAATTCAGGACTGTCGAGAACGTCCTGAGCCGTGCCTGAAAACGCAACCTGCCCCGTATCGAGAATGACGGCGCGGTCGCTCAACCGAAGCGCGGCGACCGCGTTCTGCTCGACAATAACCGATGTGATGCCAAGTTGTTTGATATTCATCAAGATTCGTTCAATTTCCTGAACGATGACCGGAGCGAGCCCTTCATAGGGCTCGTCGAGCAGCAAAAGCTTTACATCGCGCATCAAGGCACGGGCGATCGCCAGCATCTGCTGCTCGCCACCGCTGAGGGTCGTGCCCTCCTGGCGGCGCCTTTCGCCGAGACGCGGAAACGATTCGTAGACCTGTTCGACGGTCCAGCCATGTCCCTCGGCGACCTGGGCCAGCGTCAGGTTTTCCTCGACGGTCAAGCCCTGGATGATGCGCCGGTCTTCCGGAACCAACTGGATTCCGGCTCTTGCGGCCTGGTAGGACGCCTTGTCATGGAGCTTCTGGCCGTTGAGCCAGACTTCGCCGGTCCTCAATTCCGGGGTCGCGACGCGGGCGATCGTCCTCAGCGTCGAGGTCTTGCCGGCGCCGTTGCGGCCGAGCAGCGCCAGGATCTCGCCTTCCTTGAGATCGAAGCTCACCCCTTGAACGATGTAGCTCTCACCGTAATATGCGTGCAAATCCTTGACAAAAAAGTACGGTGCGACGGCGCTTGCCGGCGCACTGGCCGTTTCCTTCACGTCCATTTCAGCAACGCTCATAGGTGTGCTCCGCCGAGATAGGCTTCCTGAACCTTGGGATTTGAACGAACCTCTTCGGGCTCGCCCTCCGCGATGATGCGACCGCCGGCCAGAACCGAGATCCTGTCGGCCAGCGAAAACACCACATGCATGTCGTGCTCGATGATGATCTTGGTCATGCCGCGCTCCTTGATCTTTTGCAAAAGAGCGATGGTCGTGTTGGTGTCGTGGCGCGACATACCGGCGGTCGGCTCGTCGAGCAGCAGAAGGCGCGGATGCTGGATCAGGCACATGGCCAGTTCCATGCGCCGCTTGTCGCCGCGGCTGAGCGCGCCGGCATGGGTGTTGCGCCGCTCGTAGAGCCCGACATCGTGCAGGATGTGCTCGGCTTCATCGCGGATGTCCGTCTGTCGCTCGAGCGAACTGAGGAAATTGAGCTTGAACGAACCGTCGCGCTTGGCGAAGGCCGGCGCCATGACGTTCTGCAGCACGCTGAGATCGGGGAAGATCTCCGGCGTCTGGAAGACGCGGGCGATACCGAGCTGGTTGATCTGGTGCGGCGCCTTGCCGGTCAGGACCTCGCCGTTGAAAACGACGGCGCCAC
Source organism: Alphaproteobacteria bacterium (assembly GCA_018818925.1). Classification (GTDB taxonomy): domain Bacteria; phylum Pseudomonadota; class Alphaproteobacteria; order Rhizobiales; family Devosiaceae; genus JAHJQZ01. The sequence goes on along the minus strand of JAHJQZ010000127.1, from coordinate 5,889 downwards.
GCGTCGGCGACAGGCGGCCGACCACCACGTTCAATAGAGTCGACTTGCCGGCGCCGTTGGGGCCGATGATGGCGTGGGTCTTGCCCTCCTCGATCTGCAGATCGATATCGGCCAGGGCGTGCAGACCGCCGAAGGTCTTGTGCACGTCATCGACATGCAGGACGATATTCTTTTCCGTCGTGCTCATCTCGTCCCCTATTCCGCCGGCTGCGCCGCAGACGAGGCGCTTTCTTGTTTTTTCGGACCGTCATGGCCGTTGCGGCGGCGGAACATGCCGACGACCAGCAGAGCGCCCTGGACGATGCCGCCCGGCAGGAAGATCACCACGACCATGAACAAAAGGCCGAGCGTCAGGTGCCAGCCTTCGCCGACGAAGGGACTGACGACGCCGATGACGAAGTCTTGCACGCCATCGGGCATCCAGCCGAACCACTGGTGCAGCACGCTCTCGTTGATCTTGGAGAAGATGTTCTCGAAATACTTGATGAAGCCCGCGCCGAGGATCGGTCCCATCATGGTGCCGGCACCACCCAGAATGGCCATCAGCACCACTTCGCCCGAGGCGGTCCACTGCATGCGTTGGGCGCCGGTCAGCGGGTCCATGGCTGCAAGCAGGCCGCCAGCCAGCCCCGCATACATGCCGGAGATGACGAAGGCCGTCAGCATGTAGGGCTTGGTGTTGATGCCGGCATAGTTGAGCCGGTTGCGGTTGGTCTTGATGGCCCTCAGGATCATGCCGAAGGGCGAGCGGAAGATCCTCAGCGACAAGTAGAACACCAGAATGGCGATAATGGCGGTGAAGTAGTAACCGACATTGAAGGTGAAGATCCAGTCGCCCACCGCCACCTTGGCGCTTTCGTTCATCACCAGACCGAACAGGTGCGGCGAAGTCGGCGCCCCTTCGCTCATAAGGACCTGCGGATCGTTGAGATAGACCTGCAGGCCGGTCTCGCCATTCGTCAGCGGCGTGAACACCGAATAGGCGAGGTTGTAGCTCATCTGCGCGAAAGCGAGCGTCAGGATCGAGAAATAGATGCCCGAGCGCCTGAGCGACACAAAGCCGATGAACAGGGCGAAAATGCCCGACATGATGACTGCGAGCACGAGCCCCGGCAGCACGTTGTAGTCAAGAAGCTTGTACATCCAGACCACGGAGTACGAGCCGACGCCGAGAAAGGCGGCATGGCCGAAGCTCAGATAGCCGGTCAGGCCGAACAGGATGTTGAAGCCCATGACGAAGATGCCGTAGATGGCGAAGCGCTGCATCAGGTCGGGATAGCCGGCATTGAACTGCGCGAGACTTGATGTCTCCGGGAAGGGCTGCAGAAAAATCGGCGTCGCCAGGGTCAGGCAGATGACCGCGATCAGGAAGCCGGTATCTTTTCTGGAAAGACCGAGCATGGACTATTCCTCCATCACGCCCCGGCGCCCCATGAGGCCGCGCGGACGGGTGAGCAAAACGATGATGGCGACGAGATAGATGATCACCTGGTCGATGCCGGGGATCAGCGATTTGACCTCGTTCATCGACGCGAAGGACTGAAGGATTCCGAGCAGGAAGCCCGCGGCGACGGCGCCGGGCAGCGACCCCATGCCCCCGACCACGACCACCACGAAGCTCAGGACGAGAAAGTCCATGCCCATGTGGAAGTTCGGGCTGAGGATGGGCGCATACATTACTCCGGCCATGCCGGCCACGACGGCGGCGATACCGAACATGATGGTGAAGCGCCGGTCGATGTTGATGCCCAAAAGCCCAACCGTCTCGCGGTCGTTCATGCCGGCGCGCACGACCATGCCGAAGGTGGTGAACTGCAGGAAGGCGAAAACGCCGCCGATCACGATGGCGGAAAAGATGAAGTAGACAAACCGCCAATAGGGATAGATGACCGTGCCGGGCGTGAAGCCGAGAATGGCGCCGATATCCATCGGTCCGGCGAAAGCCGACGGCGCGCCCGTCGGGATCGGATTGGCGCCGAAGAAATAGCGGACAATCTCCTGCAGCACGATGGCCAGGCCGAAGGTGACCAGGATCTGTTCGGCATGCGGGCGCTTGTAGAAATGCTTGATCAGACCGCGCTCCATGGTGATGCCGACGACCAGCATGACCGGGATGGCGAGCACGATCGCCAGGGGCACCGACCAGTTGATGAGGAATTCGCCGGCCGACGGCCCGAACAGGGCGTCGACATAAGGCATCTGGACCTTGAGCGGATTGCCGAGAAAGTCCGTCCTTGTCGGATCGACTTCCTCGAAAGAGAGCGTCACCAGCTTTTGCACCGTCACGGCGCAGAAGGCGCCGATCATGAACAGGGCGCCATGGGCAAAGTTGACCACGCCGAGCGTGCCAAAGATCAAGGTCAGGCCCAGGGCGATCAGCGCATAGGCCGAGCCCTTGTCCAACCCATTCAGGATTTGCAGAATGATGGCGTCCATTCCCCCCGCCCCTTATGAAAGATGCGCCGTGGATGCAGAACGGTAGCCAACCGCGCTTTTGCGCGGTTGGTCCTTGTCATGTGGCGTGTCCGAAGACCTATGCGCCGGGATTGCAGGTCCCGAGCGTCGCCTCGTCGCCGCCGAACATCGGATGGTTCGGCGCGTAGGTCACCTGTTCCACCGGCGTGACTTCGACGAATTCCAGGATGTCGAACTGGTTCGATGGGTTGTCCTTGCCCTTCATGACCAGCACGTCCTTGAAGCACTGATGGTCTTCGGCGCGATACAGCGTCGGACCATTGCCCATGCCGTCGAATTCGAAGCCTTCCAGGGCCTCGGCAATGCCACACGGGTTGAAGGTGCCGGCACGCTCGGCGGCATCCGCATAGAGCAGGGTCTGCACATAGCAGGTGTGGGCGGAGTTCGACGGCGGACGGCCGTACTTTTCGCCGAAGGACTTAACGAAGGCCTTGGTGCCGTCGTCCGTCAGCTGCCAGTTCCAGTTCATGGAACCGAACACACCCTTGATGTTGTCGCCGGCGCCTTCGGCCATAAGCTCCGAATAGAGTGGCACGACGATCTCGAACTGCTTGCCGTTGACTTGCTTGTCCCTCAAGCCGAACTGCACGGCCTGGGTCAGCGAGTTGACCATGTCGGCGCCATAATGGTTGAGAACCAGCACGTCGGCGCCGGATTGCAGGACCGGCGTGATGTAGGCCGAGAAATCGCCGGCGCCGACCGGTGTCAGCACCGTATTCACCGTCTCCCAGCCGATACCCTCGGTGGAAGCGACCAGCGATTCCTGCTGCGTCCAACCCCAGGTGTAGTCGGCCGTCAGGTGATAAGCGCGACGGTCGGCTCCATAAGCGGTCTTGAGCACCGGCGCCAGGGCGGCACCGGACATGTAGGCGTTGAAGAAATGACGGAAACCGTTGGCCTTGCGGTCCTTACCGGTGGTGTCGTTGGAGTGGGTCAGGCCGGCCATGAAGATGATGCCCGCTTCCTGGCACAGGCCCTGAACGGCCACGGCCACGCCCGAGGACGAACCGCCATTGACCATGACGACACCGTCCTTTTCGATCATGGACCGGGCCGAAGCGCGGGCAACGTCGGAGTTGGTCGCGGTATCGCCGCTGACGAACTCGACCTTCTTGCCGAGAATGCCATTGCCCTTCAGCACCTTGGAGCTGAAGGTGTTCAGCATGCCGCCGTCGCCCTCGCCGTTGAGGTGTTGGACGGCGAGTTCCTGGGCGCGAAGCTCGTCCAGGCCTTCGGCGGCATAGGGACCGGTCTGCGGCACGTTGAAGCCGAGCTTCACGGTGCTTCCCGTGGGCTCGTTGGTATAGGCCGAAGCCGGGCGGGTCAAAATTGTCGGAAACAGGCCGGCGCCAATAGCACCAGCGGCGGCGCCCTTAAGCACCCGACGCCGGGTCACACCCGTTGTGCGTTCGCTCATAGATATCCTCCTCGTTGAAAGGCGGGGCGCCATTATTCGGCATCTCTCCGCGCGGCAGGATTTATGCGCGAAATGAAAACGAGCGCAACAGCATACTGTAATGATTGTTATTTCTTGTAAATTGTTTAATGCTTGACAGGAACTATCTGTAAATTCGTTTACAAGGAGCATGGAAAATGCGTGCGCCCATAGGCCTCAGAATCCGTAGTCAACGGAAATCGCTGGGACTTTCGCAGGCCGAACTGGCGCGGCGTTCCGCCATTTCGGCCAGCTATCTGAACCTCATTGAAGCCAATAAGCGCGATGTGGGCGGTACGCTCTTGCGCCGGATCGCTGACGCCCTGAGTCTGGATATCTCGGAATTGACTGGCGATTCCGAACGCCGGTTGATCATGTCGCTGGAAGAGGCCCTGACCGAGCCGGTCTTCGTGGGGTCTGGCCTGCAACCCGGCGACGCCAGGGCGCTGGTGGCTCAGCACCCGCAGGCGGCCGAGGCGCTGGCCCGTCTGCACCGGGCTTATCTCGAGGCCAATTCGAGCCTCGACACCTACCAGCAGCGTCTGCGCGCCGATCCGCTGTTCTCGCAATTGTTGCATCAGGTTCTCAACCATGTCAGCGCCGTCAGGTCCTCGGCGGAGATCGTTGCGGATACCGAGGACTTGACCAACAGCGAGCGCGAACGCTTCATCCATGCCATCGGACGCGAGGCGCGCGACGTATCGGATGTCGCCGAAACGCTGGTGGCGCATTTCGAGCAGTCCTCGGCGCAGCGACGGCTCGCCACGCCGCAACAGGAGCTCAACGATTTCTTTGTCGCCGAGGACACGCATTTCCCGCCGCTCGAAGCGGTGGCGGAAGAGTTGCGCGCCGATATCGAAACCGCCGGCACGTTCGGCGAGGCCGCCATCGAGGCGATGCTCGCCGCGCGTTTCGGCGTCGAGACGCGGCGGGGCGGTGCGCCGCCGGATGGCGAGGCGAGTTTTTCGTCGCAATACCGTTTCAGGCCCGACACGCAGACGATGTGGTTCCAGGGTGCGACCACCGCGGCGACACGGCAGTTCCAGCTTGCGCGTCTTTTTGCCGAGCTGGTGGCGCCCGAAATTCTCAACGACACGGTCGCCAGCGCCAATGTCTCGTCGACGGCGGCGCGGCGCCTGATCTTTCGCGCCCTCGCCTCCTATATCGCCGGCGCCATCGTCATGCCCTATGAGCGCATTCTCGAAAGCGCCGAGGCCAACGCCTATGACATCGATCATCTCGGCCAGAGTTTCACGGCCAGTTTCGAGCAGGTGGCGCATCGGCTGGTGACGCTGAAGCGCAAGGGTGCCGAAGGCATTCCCTTCGCTTTCCTCAGGTCCGATCCGGCCGGCCGGCTGACCAAGCACTTCCCGTTGCCGGGGCTGATGCTGCCCTCGACCGGACATGCCTGCCCGCTTTGGGCGCTCTATATCGCCTTCCGCCAGACCGGCCAGGTGGTGCGGCAGGTGGCGCGCTTCGCCGACGGCTCGCGCTATCTGTTCATCGCCAAGACGGTTTCCAAACGCATGGCGACATTCCGTGAGCAGCCCTTCTTCTCCTCGGTCATGCTGGCGACCGACATCCTGCATGCCGACCGCACCGTCTATGCGCAGGGGCTCGACCTCCAGGACGAGGCCAACCAGGTGCCGGTCGGGCCGGCCTGCCGGCTCTGCGTCCGGCGCGGCTGTGCCCATCGCCAGGAAGAAGCGCTCGACCTTCAAGGCGCCGAGACCGAATTGCGCACGCCGCTGGTGCCGCGCCGGTTTGATATTGGCGGCGCAACTTGATTGTTGTTTAGTGGCGCGGGTCGCTGAAGTCCGGACGGGGCCAGGAATCGGACGCGGCGGGAGGGCATGAGGTGAACGTTGACGTTCTGATCGCCGAGGACGAGCCGGCGATCCTCGATTCACTGGAATTCATATTGCGCCGGGCCGGGTTTTCCGTAGCCTCGGCCACCGACGGCGCCGCGGCGCTGACCG
>JAHJQZ010000126.1 GCA_018818925.1 Alphaproteobacteria bacterium | reverse complement strand
TTACGGGCCCGTGCCGGTGGTGCAACCCGGCGGCGAGGTGATCTTCGTGGACAGCCGCTATTCGGACGACCGGCCGCTCGACGAGCGGATCCCGCACGAGCTCGGCAACAGGCTCGAGGTGCCGGTGGTGATGTCCGACATCGAGCTGTCCGGCGGCAACTTCATCACCAACGGCGCCGGCCTGTGCCTGGCCACCGATCTGATCGAGGAGGAGAACCCCGAGTGGGACGAGCACGAGCTGGCTTTCCATCTGTGGAGCCTCTTCGGCTGCACCTCGATTGCGATTCTGGAGCGGCTGGCCGGCGAGGAGACGGGGCACGTGGACATGTTCGCCGCCTTCACCGCGCCGGACACCTTGCTGGTGGGAGCGTACGACGCCGAGGTGGACCCGCGGAACGCCGAGGTGCTCGACCGCAACGCCGAGTTCCTCGCGGACATAGGCGTCGGCAGCCTTGCGTACGCGGATGAGCTTTTGATAGCGATGGCGTTCGCCGACAGGCATGACGAGCCGGCCGCCCTCCGAGAGCTGCTCGAGGAGCGCTTCGGGAATGTCAGGGCCGCCGGCGGCCACCAGGATTGCGTCGAACGGCGCAGCTTCCGGCCAGCCGAGGGTGCCATCGCCGATGCGTACGTCGACATTGTCGTAACCGAGGTCATTGAGAGCCTTCTCGGCGTTTTCGGCAAGTTCGGGGAGACGCTCGATGCTGTAGACGTGAGCGGCGATGCGGCTGAGAATGGCGGCGGCATAGCCGGACCCGGTGCCGACATCGAGCACGCGCTGGCCAGGCGCCACTTCCGCTGCCGCGATCATCATCGCGACGATGTACGGCTGCGAGATCGTCTGGCCGGCCGCGATCGGGAGCGGGGTATCATCATAGGCGAATTCGGCTAGTTGCGCCGGGACAAATGCCTCACGCGGCACGTCGCGCATGGCGGCCAGGACGTGGGCGTCAAGGATGCCGCGCGATCGGATCTGACGATCGACCATGTCATCGCGCCGGATGGCCATGCCGGAGGTGCCGGCATCATGGTTGTCGACAGAGGGATTATTCACGGCGCGCCCCTTTTTTTATTGGTTGGAACTTCCAAAACCGGCAGCACGGGCAATTGGTTCCGGCCCCGGCGGGAACCGGCTTGCCGGTTTTGGCGTTTTTACAGGCTTGCCGGCGATCACCGCCGAACACCGCTTATTCCGCGGCTTCCTGATAAGCCTCCATCGGCGGACAGGTACACACCAGGTGGCGATCGCCATAGACGTTGTCGACACGGTTCACCGGTGGCCAGTACTTGTCGGCACGGTATGCGCCCGGCGGGAAACAGGCCTGTTCGCGGGTATAGGGGCGGTCCCAGTCGCCGATAAGATCCTCGATCGTATGCGGTGCGTTCTTTAAGGGATTGCTGTCGCGGGGCGCGCGTCCTTCTTCGATGTCACGTACCTCGTCTCGAATGGCGAGCATGGCGCTGCAGAAACGGTCGAGTTCCGCCTTGGTCTCCGATTCCGTCGGTTCGATCATCAGTGTGCCTGCGACGGGCCAACTCATGGTTGGAGCATGAAAGCCGCAATCGATGAGCCGTTTTGCCACGTCGTCCACCGTCACGCCGGCGGCTTGCTGCAGAGGCCGTGTATCGACGATGCACTCATGAGCAACGCGGCCATGGGCGCCCTTGTAGAGCACGTCGTAGGCGCCCTCGAGGCGCTTGGCGATGTAGTTCGCGTTGAGGATGGCAATGCGCGTCGCCTGCGTCAGCCCCTCACCACCCATCATCAGGCAATAGCTCCACGAAATCGGGAGGATCGATGCGGAACCGAACTGAGCCGCGGAGACAGGGGTCGATTGCGACGTCGATCCGGCGCCGATGTCCACGGCCAGCGGATGGCCGGGAAGGAAGGGAACGAGATGCTGCTTCACGCCAATCGGGCCCATGCCGGGGCCGCCGCCGCCGTGCGGGATGCAGAACGTCTTGTGCAGATTGAGGTGGCTGACATCGGCGCCGAAATCGCCCGGCCGCGCGAGGCCGACGAGCGCGTTGAGGTTGGCGCCGTCGAGGTAGACCTGGCCGCCGTGGCGATGCGTGATCTCGCAGACTTCCCTGACGGTGCCTTCGAACACGCCGTGGGTCGAGGGATACGTGATCATGCAAGCTGAAAGATGCTCGGCATGCATTTCCGCCTTGGCGCGAAAATCCTCGAGGTCGATGTTGCCGTTGGCATCGACGGCGACGGGAACGACGGTCATGCCCGCCATTTGCGCCGATGCAGGGTTGGTGCCATGAGCGGAGGCGGGAATGAGGCAGACGTGGCGCGCTGGTTCGCCGCGACGGAGATGATAGGCGCGAATGCAGAGCAGGCCGGCATATTCACCCTGCGCACCAGAGTTCGGCTGCATCGAAATGGCGTCGTAACCGGTAATCCGGCAGAGCTTGTCCGAGAGGTCCTCGATGAGTTCGCGATAGCCTTCGGCTTGGTCGGCGGGCGCGAAGGGGTGCAGTTCGGCGAACTCCGGCCAGGTGATCGGCATCATCTCCGCGGTTGCGTTGAGTTTCATCGTGCATGAGCCGAGCGGGATCATGGCGCGATCGAGTGCGAGGTCGCGGTCGGAGAGGCGGCGCATGTAGCGTGTCATTTCACTTTCCGCGCGGTTCATGTGAAAAACCGGATGCGTCATGAAATCCGACGTGCGCAGCAGGTTCGCCGGGAGCCGATGCGCGGGACGTTCGCTGTCGTACGCGAGGCTGCTGCCGCCGAACGAGGCCCAGACCGCCTTGACGGTTTCGGGGCGAGTGCGTTCATCGACGGTAATGCCGATCTTGTCGTCGCCGATCC
>JAHJQZ010000125.1 GCA_018818925.1 Alphaproteobacteria bacterium | reverse complement strand
GCGCCGCGCCGAGATCGGCCATGCTGTCCGATCTGATCGACGGCACCATGCGCGCGATCGCCCAGCCTTCGTCCGCCGGTGCCGCCGCGGCCGATTTCGAGATGCGCGCCCCCGCCTTCATCGCGCCGGATCTCGACCACGTCGCCGACCTTCTGGTCGATCCGTCCTTCGTGTCATCCGACCGCTACGCCATCATCTTCGACCACACCGAGGCCGATTTCAGCCCGGCCACCGAACTCGGCGGCCACACGCCCAAGCTGACCATCGGCTCCGACCCCTCCTTCGGGCTCGGCTTCACCACCTTTGCCCGCCAGGCGCCGCTGCTCGTCGCCAGCCGCTGACCGCCGCCATTTCGTTGCGCCCGACCCTTGCAGTTCATGCTGAGGCCGCAATTGCGGTTACTTATCGGCCATCTTCTGCTAGAGCATGTTCAGGAAAAGCGGAGACCACTTTTCCGGTTCGAACATGCGACCACTCAGTGGCCTAGGTCATGTGTTTTGATTCCATCAAAACGTGACATGATCTAGGTCTCGCCCAAGCGAAAACCGTCACGACAAAAGCGCATACCGGATGGACGACGCACAGCCCGCAAAGCTTCTCGACACGCTGGACCTTCCCCAAGGACTTCGCGGCCTCGACCGCCAGCAATTGCGCCAGGTCGCCGACGAGCTGAGAACCGAACTCATCGAGGCCGTGTCGGTCACGGGCGGCCATCTCGGAGCCGGGCTCGGCGTCGTCGAATTGACCGTGGCGCTGCATTCGGTCTTCGACACGCCCAATGATCGGCTGATCTGGGACGTCGGCCACCAGGCCTATCCCCACAAGATGCTGACCGGGCGGCGCGACCGCATCCGCACCCTGAGGCAGAAGGACGGTCTTTCCGGTTTCACCCGCCGCGTCGAAAGCCCGTTCGATCCGTTCGGCGCCGGCCATTCCTCGACCTCGATCTCGGCCGGTCTCGGCATGGCCGTCGCCGCCGACATCAAGGGCGAGAAGCGCAACGTCATCGCCGTGATCGGCGACGGCGCCATGTCGGCCGGCATGGCCTATGAGGCGATGAACAATGCCGGCTCGATGAATGCGCGCCTGATCGTCATCCTCAACGACAACGACATGTCGATCGCCCCGCCGACCGGGGCACTGAGGGCCTATCTCGCCCGGCTGGTCTCGGGCCGAACCTATCGCGGCTTCCGGCGCACCGCCAAGACGATCGCCGACCGGCTTCCGCCCTTCCTCAGGCGCAAGGCCCGCCAGACCGAGGAATATACCCGCGCCTTCTTCACAGGCGGAACGCTGTTCGAGGAACTGGGCTTTTACTATGTCGGCCCCATCGACGGGCACAATCTCGACCACCTGCTGCCGGTCCTCCACAACATCCGCGAGACCGAGGGCGGACCGTTCCTGGTTCACGTCGTCACCCAGAAGGGCAAGGGCTACGGACCGGCCGAAGCTTCGGCGGACAAGTATCACGGCGTCTCCAAGTTCAACGTCGTCACCGGTGCCCAGGCCAAGCCGGTCTCCAACGCCCCGAGCTACACCTCGGTCTTTGCGCAAAGCCTTGTGTCCGAGGCCGAGCGCGACGACAGGATCGTTGCGGTCACCGCCGCCATGCCGGCCGGCACCGGGCTCGACACATTCGCCGAAATCTTCCCCAAGCGCTTTTTCGATGTCGGCATCGCCGAGCAGCACGCCGTGACGTTTTCGGCGGGTCTTGCCAGCGAGGGCCTGAAGCCGTTCTGCGCCATCTACTCGACCTTCCTGCAGCGCGCCTACGATCAGGTCGTTCACGACGTGGCGCTGCAAAACCTCCCGGTCCGCTTCGCCCTTGACCGCGCCGGCTTCGTCGGCGCCGACGGTCCGACCCATGCCGGCAATTACGACAACGCCTATCTCGGCACCGTGCCCAACATGGTGCTGATGGCCGCCAGTGACGAGGCCGAATTGCGCCACATGGTAGCGACCGCCGCCGCCTTCGATACCGGTCCCATCGCCTTCCGCTATCCGCGCGGCGACGGCGCCGGGGTCGACATGCCCGCCATCGGCACGCCGCTGGCGATCGGCAAGGGCCGGATGATCAGGCAGGGCAGCACCATCGCCATTCTCAGCTACGGCACCCGCCTCGCCGAGGCCGTTGCCGCCGCCGAGACGCTCGCCGGGCATGGGTTGTCGACCAGCGTCGCCGATGCCCGCTTCATGAAGCCGCTCGACACCGATCTCGTCCGCCAGCTGGCGCGCAACCACGCGGTGCTGCTGACGGTCGAGGAAGGCGGCTTGGGTGGCTTCGGCGCCCATGTCGCCAGCTTCCTCGCCCGCGAGGGCCTGAAGCCGTTCTGCGCCATCTACTCGACCTT
>JAHJQZ010000124.1 GCA_018818925.1 Alphaproteobacteria bacterium | reverse complement strand
TCGCAGGTCGTCACCGACTACCTGACCGCCTCCAACCTGCAGGACGATCTCGACGCCATGGGCTTCAACCTCGTCGGCTATGGCTGCACGACCTGCATCGGCAATTCCGGCCCGCTGCCGCCGGCGATCTCCGCCGCCGTGCAGGCCGAGGACCTCGTCGTCTGCTCGGTGCTTTCCGGCAACCGCAATTTCGAGGGCCGCGTCAATCCGGACGTCAAGGCCAACTATCTCGCCTCGCCTCCGCTCGTCGTCGCCTATGCATTGGCCGGCAAAATGACCATCGACCTCGTGACCGAGCCGCTCGGCACCGGGTCGAACGGCCAGCCGGTCTATCTCAGGGACGTCTGGCCCTCGAACGAGGAGGTGGGCGAGATCATCCGCGAGACGATCACGCCGCAGATGTTCACCGCGCGCTATTCCGACGTTTTCAAGGGCGACGCCCACTGGCAGGCGATCGAGGTCACCGGTGGCGAGACCTATGGCTGGAACTCGTCCTCGACCTATGTGCAGAACCCGCCCTATTTCGAAGACCTGAAGATGGAACCGGACCCGGTCACCGACGTCGAGGACGCCCGCATCCTCGGCCTGTTCCTCGATTCGATCACCACCGACCACATCTCGCCGGCCGGCTCGTTCAAGAAGGACACCCCGGCGGGCCTTTACCTGACCGAGCGCCAGGTCCTGCCCAGGGATTTCAACTCCTACGGCTCGCGGCGCGGTAACCACGAGATCATGATGCGCGGCACCTTCGCCAATATCCGCATCAAGAACCAGATGGTGCCGGGCGTCGAAGGCGGCTTCACCAAGGGTCCTCAAGCAAACGTGATGCCGATCTACGACGCCGCCATGGCCTATCGCGACGCCGGCACGCCGCTCGTCGTCTTCGCCGGCAAGGAATACGGCACCGGCTCGTCGCGCGACTGGGCCGCCAAGGGCACACGCCTTCTCGGCGTCCGCGCCGTCATCGCCGAGAGCTTCGAGCGCATCCACCGCTCCAACCTCATCGGTATGGGTGTTCTGCCGCTGCAATTTCCCGAAGACCAGAGCTGGCAGACACTTGCCCTCTCCGGCGACGAGACGGTAACCATTTCCGGTATCGACCGGATCGTGCCGCGCGCCAGGGTGCCGGTAACGGTAAAACGCGCCGACGGCTCGCAGGTCGTGATTGAAACCCTTTGTCGCATCGACACCGAAAACGAGCTCGACTACTACCGCAACGGCGGCATCCTCCACTACGTGCTGCGCAACCTCGTCGTGGCATGACGCACCAGTGACAAGGACAACTTCAAGCCGCTGTGACTTTGAGTTGTTCGCCGCAATGACTAAAAGGGAATGCATGAACATGCGTTCCCTTTTCTTTTTCTGCGCACTCGCCCTGCTGCCGGCGCCGGTCCTGGCCACAGAGCTCCGCAATGCGCCTACCGCGGTGATCGAGCTCTTCACCTCCCAGGGCTGTTCGTCGTGCCCGCCCGCCGATGCGCTGCTCGCCGAAATGGGCGGTCGTGACGATGTCATCGCGCTGGCCTATCACGTCGACTACTGGGACTATATCGGCTGGCGCGACACCTTCGGCAGTCCGGCTTATTCCGAATACCAGCGCGCCTATGCCGCCGCCCGCGGCGAGGCCCGCATCTATACGCCGCAGCTCGTGGTCAACGGCGGCGAGGAATTCGTCGGTTCGCGGCGCGCCGAAGTGGTTTCCGCCATCGCCGGAACCGACCTGCCCGTGCCGCTGGCCCTCAGTGAAAATAACGGCATGCTCGCCGTCTCGGCCGGCGGAAACAATGCCTATCCCTCGGCGCGGCTATGGCTCGTCACCTTCCGGTCGAGCGCCAGCGTCACCGTCGAGCGCGGCGAAAACCGCGACCGCGTGCTCGACTACTCGCATATCGTCACCTCGCGCCAGATCATCGGCATGTGGGATCGCGACAATGGCGTCAGCGTCACCCTGCCGGTCGCCGATCTGCTCGGCTCGCAAAGCGACGGCGCCGCCATTCTCATTCAGGAGGATCTTGGCGGACGCCCCGGACGCATCCTTGGCGGCACGTCCTTCCTGCAATAGAATGGCGCGCGAGAAAGTGGATGCCGGCGCGGTCCCGACGTCCGCCACCCCGTCCGGAACGGGCGAAGCGCCCGCCCGTTTGCCGGGATCGGGCGCTTCTCATGCAAAGGACTGATTTTGGAGGTCGGCTCCGGAGCGGGTGGATTGGGGGCTCATCGCGCTCCGGAGCCGTTACTGGAGGCAACACCTGCAATATGAAAGCGCAATGGGGCCGAAGCACGATGAGAATGTGACAAAATCGGGGTATTTCTCCCGCCCGCCCGGCCCGGTCCGCTGCCCCCCGCGTGGGGCGCGCCACCCTTGTATCCGCCGCCTTGACGCGTCGGCGCAAGCTTTCGCCGACCGGCCAAATCCTCCCGTCCTCATCGTGCGGCAAAATTCAGCTTGCCAGCGCCTGCCGCAGTCGCTTTCATGACCATTACATGACAGGGAGGGTGCCATGGCAGAAAGTCCCGAGATAGCACACCGGTCGGCCGATGGGGCGCATCGGTCGGCCGAAGTGATCCAGTTCCCGTTCCCGCCGCCTTCTGCCGATTCGGCGCCCAAGGCAAGAAAGGCACCGGAAATCGTCGCCTTCGACAGGCGCGAGCTTTCTCTTCTCCTTTCCATTTACGGACGCAAGGTCGCCGCCGGCGAGTGGCGCGACTACGCGCTCGACATGCTCCGCGACCGCGCCTACTTCTCCATCTTCCGGCGCACCTCGGAGCGGCCGCAATATGTGATCGAGAAGAATCCGCGGCTCCGCAACCGCCAGGGCCAGTTTACCGTCACCAATGCCGAAGGCAGGATACTGCGGCGCGGTCACGAGCTCGACATGGTGCTGCGCGTGTTCGATTACGGGCTGACTATCGTCAAGTAGGCGGCCGACAAGAAGAACGTCGCGTTTGACGACGTGGCATTTCGCCTTCTGTCGCGGATACCGGCAACCGAAGTAGACTTGATCTGCCTTGATGCCGATCCGATGGCAGCCGCGATCTGACGCGTGCGAAGCGATTGCCGGTCTCATCTGAGGCGAGCAAGTCAATGTCGGCGCGCAGGCCAAATGTCACAACGCAGAATTGTCGTCCTTGGTGCCACCGGCTTGCTGGGTCGCCGGATTGTGGCGCATCTGGTCAACGCATTTCAGGAGGCCCGGATCGTCGCGGCATCGCGGCACGCAACGCTCAAGGCTGCCGATTTTCCCGAAGCCGTCGCGACAGTCGATATCGACCTGGAGACTTCCGCTGGCTTTGGCGCAGCGTTCACCGATGCGACCGATCTGGTCATTGCCGTTTCCGGTCGCCCCGGACGGTTTGATGCCATCGAGCACAAAGGCGTGGTCGATGCGGCACGTATGGCCATCGATAATGGCGTGGGCCTCGTCGTCCACATCTCGGGCACAGCGGCACCACAAGCGCCAGCCTGGTTCGAGGCTGGTGTGGCGAAAAAGCGCGCCGAGGCGGCGATCGCGGCTTTGCCGGCGGCCTCCATCATTCTGCGTCCATCCTGGCTCATGGAGTCCTTGCCCCGATTCGAGCGATCCGGCGGCATGACACTTTTTGGGTCGGGACAAGCATCCATCCACTGGCTTGCGCTCGATGATCTTGCCGGAGTCGTGGTCGAGGTTCTGGGCATGCCCCAACCCCACTCGGGCTTTTATCCGGTGCTCGGGCCTCAGGCGATTTCCCTGAGAGAAGCAGTATCGCAATACGCACGAGCCAAGGGACTGTCGGGTGTCCGTGCCCTGCCGATGCCGGTGGCGCGCCTCATCTCTGTCTTTGCCGAGGGCATGCGACCGGTCTTGCAGCTGGTACGCGTGTTCGAGCGGTTTGACGAAACGACGCTGGAGGGGGTAGCGGTTCCGTTCCCGCAGCCGAGAACAACGCTCGAAGGCTGGTTGAAGCGCAGCTGATTGCGGTTCCGGGTACGAACGACCAATAGAATAAAAAGGGCCGCGGCGAAAGCCGCGGCCCTTTGATCTGTCCTCGGGCTCGACGCCCGGGTGGCAAGACCGCTAGTTGCGGTTGCCGAACAGCCTCAGGAGCATCAGGAACAGGTTGATGAAGTCGAGATAAAGGCTCAACGCGCCCATGATGGCGCCTTTGGCCAGGACCTCGGAACCGAACCCGGCCGAATAGCTTTCCTTGATCTTCTGGGTGTCGTAGGCGGTCAGCCCGACAAAGATCAGGACGCCGATCGCCGAGATGGCGAAATCGAGCCCGGACGACTGCAGGAACATGTTGACCAGCCAGGCGATGATCAGGCCGATCAGGCCCATGATCAGGAAGTTGCCAATCCCGGTCAGGTCGCGCTTGGTCGTATAGCCGTAAACGCTCATGGCACCGAACGTCGCCGCCGAGATGAAGAACACCTTGGCGATGGAGGCGCCGGTATAGACCAAAAAGATCGAAGAGAGCGACAGGCCCATCACCGCGGCGAAGGCCCAGAACAGCAATTGTGCCGTTCCGGCCGAGAGCTTGTTGATGCCGAAGCTCAGAACGAGCACGAAGGCCAGCGGCGACAGCATGATCACCCAGGCGAGCGGGCTGGCATACAAGAGCTCGGCATTGGCCTCGGACGACATCGCCCATTGCGAGGTGAACCAGGCGACGGCACCGGTGATGACCAGGCCGGCACCCATGTAGTTGTAGATGCGCAGCATGTAGCTGCGTAGGCCCTCGTCGATTGCGGCCGCCGAGCCGGTCCGAGCCCTGAGGGTTTCACGTTCGTATTGAGCCATTGCTTTCCCTTCCAGATTCTACCTAAGGAGTGGGATGCACTCCGGATTTCCTGGCAATATGGCGGTGGCTTGCGGCAAATACAAGGCCGTCCCGTCATGCGCCCCTGCCGGAGCGTTTGCCAGATGGTGCTGGAGCCTGCTCCTCGAAAAGTGGATACCATTTTTCCGCTTCGAACATGCGACCACTCAGTGGTTGAGGTCATGTGTTTTGATTCCATCAAAACGAGACATGACCTAGGATCGATTCGGTTGCTTGCGGTCGGGCCGCGCTGAGACGGGAAGGAGTCGCTTTCCATGCCACGTTTGTTCACCGGTCTCGAAATCCCGCCAGACGTCGCCTTCGCCCTGTCGCTCAAGAAAGGCGGTTTGCCCGGCGCCCGCTGGATCGACAAGGACAATTACCACATCACCTTGAGATATGTCGGCGAGGTCGACAACCGAACGGCCGCGGAGATCGTCGAGGCGCTCGACCGGTTCACCGGTTTCGAAAGCTTCGTTTTGCGCCTCGACCATCTCGGCTCGTTCGGCGGCAACAAGCCGCGCGCCCTGTTCGCCGGCGCCGAGCCCAGTGCGGCCCTGGCGCGGCTTCACGCCTCCCAGGAACGGGCCCTGCAGCAGATCGGCCTGCCGCCCGACAGCCGCAAGTTTTCCCCGCACGTCACCCTGGCCCGGCTCAAGACGACGACGCCGGGCGACTTGGCGCGCTATCTCGAGGAAACGCCGCGCTTTGTGCCCTTGAGCTTCTCGGTCGCGCGGTTCGTGCTGTTTTCCTCGCGCGAATCAATGGGAGGCGGGCCCTACCTGGTCGAGGAATCCTACGATCTCGCCGCCTGAGGCACGCGGCCACAGGTTTCGCGCCTGCCGCCTCGGGCAAAACCGCTTAGCCCCTGCCGTCCGTTCATCGGCGGTTAACCTCGTCTCTGCCAAAGGGTTATTGGCGAATTGACGCCTAATTGACGACAAATTTGCCGCTAATGTCGCCTGTGTCGGACCGGGGAACCTACTCTTTGCCGCTTGGTAACCATGTCCATGCAAGAGTCAGGACCGCCGCCCGACATGCCCGGGGGCGGACGACAGGTTGAGGAACGAGGAGACGACGCTATGGCAATGAGCATGGTTGGCCGCACCGGTTTGGCGTTCGCGGCCCTGGTTGTCGGTCTCAACGCGGCGGGGGCGGCCGAGGCGACGCGGCTCGGCACCTACAAGAACTGGACGGCCTGGACCAGCACCGACGACAACGGCAAGATCTGCTACATTTCCGCCAATCCGCAGGACAAGCAGCCGCCGACCCTCGACCATGGCGATATCTTCTTTTTCGTCATCGACCGCGAAAAGGCGCCGGTGTTTTCGGCCGATGGCAAGACCGTCACCGGCTATCAGCCGATGAGGGGCGAAGTACAGGCGCAGATGGGTTATGCGATCAAGCTCGACGGCAATCTTTTCGCCGACATCGATGGCAAGTCCTACAAGATGCGCGCCGCCGACCAGACCATGTGGCTCTACGCCGCCGCCGACGAAGCCGGGTTCGTCGAGGCCATGAAGGCGGGCACCCAGCTCGTCGTCAAATCGACCTCGGCCCGCGGCAACGACACCACCTATACCTACTCGCTGTCCGGCGTGACCGCCGCAATGGCCGAGATCGCCAAGGCCTGTCCGTAACGCCGGCCGGGCCCGCTGCCCGGCATTGATCTTTGCCTGCCGTCATGGCAAGCAGTGGCATGGTGAAAGGCCCCTGCATGTCCGCGAAACGATCCGTCTTTCAAGCGATCCTGATAGGTGCTCTCGCCCTTGCCGCGACCACCGCATTGGCGCAGTCCGTGCGCGTTCTCGGCGACTTTCGCGACTGGTCGGCCTATGCCACCTCGGATTCGGCCGGCAAGATCTGTTTTGCCCTCAGCAAGCCAAGCGTGACCGAACCGGAACCGGAAGGCTATGCGCAAGCCTATCTCTACCTGACGCACCGCCCGTCCGAAAAAATCCGCAACGAGATCAACGTCATCGCCGGCTACATTTTCGGGCCGGATTCGACAGCCGTTCTACAGGTGGGCGGCGAAAGCCACGAGCTGTTCACCAGCGATGACGCGGCATGGCTTGCCGACGTCTCCGAGGCTGAGGACATCGCCGGGCAGATGCGCGCCGGTACGAGTTTGGTAATCGAAGGCGAGAGCGATCGCGGCTTCAAGATCCGTCAGACCTTCTCGCTCAGCGGCGTTACCGCCGCCTCGCGCGCCATTGAGGCGGAGTGCTACTAGCACTAAGTCCCGCCGATCCGATCCGATCCGCCGCCGCAAGCCCAGACCCCGCGGTGCCGTCGGTCGCCATGCAACGCCGGTAAACCCTGTCGAAAGGTTGGCGCAAGATGACCCTCACGCTCGCTCCCGCACTGCCGAACGCTACGACGGCGCCGACACGACGCGAGCTCGTCGGGCTTGACCCCGCCGAAATCGCCGCTGCGCTCGTTGAGACCGGTCTCGGCGACAAGGAGGCGCGCATGCGCGCCAAGCAGTTGTGGAACTGGATCTACGTCAACGGCATAACCGACTTCATGGCCATGACCAACATCGCCAAGCCCATGCGAGAGGCGCTTGCCGACGGTTTTGCCATCGCCCGGCCCGAGATCGTGTCTGAGCAGATTTCCTCCGACGGCACGCGCAAATGGCTGTTCCGCTTCCGCGAGGCCGACAGGCCCAATGCCTCGCCGGTCGATATCGAAACCGTCTATATCCCCGAAGAGGACCGCGGCACGCTCTGCGTTTCCTCGCAGGTCGGCTGCACCCTGACCTGCAGCTTCTGCCACACCGGTACCCAGCGCCTGGTGCGCAATCTTACCGCCGGCGAAATCCTTGCCCAGATCCTTGCCGCCCGCGACCGGCTCGGCGATTTCCCCGGCCTGTCCCGCCCTGTCGACGGCCTCGTGCCCGAGGGCGAGAGCCGCGCCATCACCAATATCGTCATGATGGGCATGGGCGAGCCGCTCTACAATTACGACAATGTCAAGAAGGCGCTGCTCATCGCCTCCTCCGGCGACGGCATCTCCTTGTCCAAGCGCCGTATTACCCTGTCAACCTCGGGCGTCGTGCCCTATATCGAGCCGGCCGGCCGCGAGATCGGCGTATCTCTCGCCATCTCGCTACACGCCGTGCGCAACGATTTGCGCAGCGAACTCGTGCCGATCAACAAGAAGTGGCCACTCGAGGAACTGATCGCCGCCTGCCGCGCCTATCCCGGCCTCAACAATGCTCGCCGCATCACCTTCGAATACGTGATGCTCAAGAGCATAAACGACAGCGACTCCGACGCCCGTGAGCTGGTGAGGCTCCTCGCCGGCATCCCGGCAAAGATCAACCTCATCCCGTTCAACCCCTGGCCCGGTTCGCCCTACGAATGCTCGGACTGGGACCGGATCGAGGGCTTTGCCGACATCGTCAACCGCGCCGGCTATGCCTCACCGGTCCGCACCCCGCGCGGCCGCGACATTTCGGCGGCCTGCGGTCAGCTGAAATCGGAAACCGAACGGCTGAGCAGGAAACAGCGCGAGGCGCTGGAAGGCGCCTGAGCCGAAGCCGCGTGCGCT
The DNA here is from genome assembly GCA_018818925.1 of Alphaproteobacteria bacterium. GTDB lineage: Bacteria > Pseudomonadota > Alphaproteobacteria > Rhizobiales > Devosiaceae > JAHJQZ01. Next base: position 6,051 of record JAHJQZ010000124.1, on the reverse strand, counting down.
GGGATGCCCGTCCAGAACGGCGACCGGCAAAGTGGCCTTGCTCCCCTACACGCGCGCGGGAATGGCCGCGGCATGGGGTGAGTCCTATTCCGGCCGGATCACGCCATTCTCGAAGCTGGCGGTGCCCGACACGGCAAGGACCGGCAGCAGGGCGGCGAAAATGCGGTCGAGCTCGGAATCAAGCAGATAGGGCGGATTCACCAGGATCATTCCCGATCCATAGAGCCGCGGCGGAGTCGAGGGCGCCCGCAGGCGGAATTCGGAGAAATGAATGTCCGGGATCGCCGTCTCGAACAGCGCCTCCTTGAAGCCGGCGACGCCGGCATCGTCCTTGAGCGGATACCAAAGAGCATAAACGCCCTGCGGGAAGATGCGATGCGCCTTGATGAGCGCCTGCACCATCCGGGCGAACTCACCCGCCTGCTCGAAGGGCGGATCGATGAGCACGAGGGCGCGGGTCTGCTTGGGCGGCAATTGCGCCGGCAGGGCCTGATAGCCGTCGACGCCGAGCACCTTGACCTGCGGATCGCCGGCAAACAGCGCCCGGAGCCCGGCATGCGCCTCCGGATTGAGTTCCATCGCCGTCAGCCTGTCCTCGGGACGCATCAGCATTTTGGCGAGCAGCGGCGAGCCGGGATAGGCCGACAGGATGTCGGCGGCGCCGAGGCCGCGCACCGCGCCGAGATAGGGGGCGATGAACTCGTCGATCTCCGGCGGCAGGTCGGCCTCGAGCAGGCGGGCGATGCCCTCGCGCCATTCCGGGTTCGTGTCCGCCGCCCGGCCGACAAGATCGTGGCGACCCGCCCCGGCATGGGTATCGATGACGCGGAAAGCCGACGGCTTGCGCCTGAGATAGGCGATCAGCCGGGCGAGGATGATGTGTTTGACGACATCGGCGAAATTGCCGGCATGAAAGGCGTGATCGTAGTTCATCCCAGTCTCATCGCCGGCCTTCGAGCAACAGGATGGTTGCCGCGAAACCGGCGAACACCGTCGCAAAGCTCCAGTTGAGGACCTTCTGCGCCCTCAATGAACGGGTCAGCACCCGCGCCACGCCGTCGGCGAGAAAGATGATGACCGTCACCACCGGCAGGGCGACCAGCACGAATTCGGCGCTGAGGAACAAAAGCTTCTGCGGCGCCGCCGGGTCGGCGGTCGACACGAATTGCGGCAGGAAGGTCACAAAAAACAGAATGATCTTGGGATTGGTCAGGTTGATGCCGACACCGGTCAGATAGCTTTCGAAAAGGCGCGGCGCCTTGCGCGGCTTTTTCGAAAGCGTGAGGCCGCCGCCCTGACGTACCGCCTGCACGGCGAGATAGAGCAAATAAAGCGCTCCGAGGATCTTGAGGACGAAAAAGGCTGTCGGCGCCGCGATCAGCAGCATCGACACGCCGAACGCCGCCAGGAGCGAATGGAAGAAGATGCCGGAAATCGCCCCGAACACGGCGGCGAAGCCATGGGCTCGCCCATGGTTGAGCGTGCGCGAGACGAACAGCGCCATGTCCGGCCCCGGCGAAATGGCGAGGACAAAACTGGCAAGGCCGAAGGCAAGGATGATGGCGAGGTCGGGAACGAAGTCGGGCATGATGGCGTCCGCAAGAATCGGCTGATCGCCAAGCCTATATCACGGCACGGGCAGTTCGAAGCTGCGTTTGATGGTCTCCATCGGCACATCGGTCTTGACGCTCTGCACGCTCGGAATGCGCGTCAGATAGTCGGCCTGGAAGCGCCAATAGGCGTGCAGGTCGGTGGTTACCACCCGCAGCAAGGCGTCGCATTCGCCCGTCGTCAGATAGCATTCCATGACCTCGGGATATTTCCTGACCGTCTCGGCGAACTTTTGCGTCATCTCGCCGTCCTGCGTCTTGAACCAGACGCGGACGAACACGGTCAGCCCGAGACCGAGTTCGGCGCCATTGAGGATCGTCGCATAGCGCTCGATGACGCCGGACTCCTCCAAGAGCCGCACCCGCCGCAGGCAGGGTGACGGCGATAGCCCGACCGCGTTGGCCAAATCGACATTGGACATTCGCGCGTCCTTCTGCAGACTGCGCAGGATGCGCCTGTCGATGGCATCGAGTGTTGTTGACATGAACGCGCACTCCATCGAGTGCTAATGGCAGAATGTGCCACAGAGTGCTCCGGAAGTGACGTTTCCGCAAGACTATTGCGTTGGCGTTGGCCTATCGTGTCGAAACGTCCAACCGGGAAAAACCTGCATGAGCACCGAGATCAAGAAAGTCGTTCTGGCCTATTCCGGGGGTCTGGATACCTCCATCATCCTGAAATGGCTGCGCAATACCTATGATTGCGAGGTGGTGACCTTCACCGCCGATCTCGGCCAAGGCCAGGAGCTCGAACCGGCCCGGCAGAAGGCGGAAATGCTCGGCGCCAAGGAAATCTACATCGAGGACATGCGCGAGGAATTCGTCTCCGACTTCGTCTTCCCGATGTTCCGCGCCAATGCCCAGTACGAAGGCGTCTACCTGCTCGGCACCTCGATCGCCCGGCCGCTCATTTCCAAGCGCCTGGTCGAGATCGCCCACGAGACCGGCGCCGACGCCATTTCCCACGGCGCTACCGGCAAGGGCAACGACCAGATCCGCTTCGAGCTCTCCGCCTATGCGCTCGATCCGGCCATCAAGATCATCGCGCCCTGGCGCGAATGGGACCTGCAATCGCGCACCAAACTCATCCAATATGCCGAGGTCAACCAGATTCCGGTTCCGAAGGACAAACGCGGCGAAGCGCCGTTCTCGGTCGACGCCAACCTGTTGCACACCTCTTCGGAGGGCAAGGTGCTCGAGAACCCCGCCGAGGAAGCGCCCGACTACGTCTATCAGCGCACCGTCGATCCGGTCGATGCGCCGGACACCCCCGAGACCATTTCCATCGGCTTCGAGAGAGGCGACGCCGTTTCCATCGACGGCAGGAAGCTGTCGCCGGCCACCCTTTTGACCGAACTGAACGAGTACGGCCGCAGGCACGGCGTCGGCCGGCTCGACCTCGTTGAAAACCGCTATGTCGGCATGAAGTCGCGCGGCGTTTACGAAACGCCGGGCGGCACGATTTTGCTCGCTGCTCATCGCGGCATGGAATCGATCACGCTCGACCGCGGCGCCGCCCATCTCAAGGACGAACTGATGCCGAAATACGCCGAGATGATCTACAACGGCTTCTGGTTCTCGCCCGAGCGCGAAATGCTGCAGGCGCTGATCGACAAGAGCCAGGAATATGTCAGCGGCGAGGTCCGCGTGAAGCTCTACAAGGGCATGGCAAGCGTATGCGGCCGCACCTCGCCTCATTCACTCTATTCCGAGGACCTCGTCACCTTCGAGGAAGGTTCCGGCACCTACGACCACCACGACGCCGAAGGCTTCATCCGGCTCAACGCCCTAAGGCTCAAGACCTGGGGCGCCCGCAACCGCCGGGCCGGGAATCCCTGATTTCATTCGAGCGCTCTGCCATGACGCCGCCCGGTGCCGCCGGGCGGCGTTCATCCATTGGTAAGCACAATTGCAGGCCGTTGGCGCCGGGAAGCCATCGTTAAGCTCCATTCCGCGAAAATGCCCCCGCAATACACCGGAAGCGCCCGGACTCCGTCTGGACCCGGAGCGGCGCATTCGTCACGAAAGAGAGCCGCGCAGCGACACGGCGCGCAGTCCTTCGGGAGGACCGCATGATGGGGACACCGATGCAATTGGCGCCGGACAACCAGAACAATCCTTTGGAATCGCTCGAGCGTGCCGCAACCGCGGGCGCCCCGACTTTGGCGATCGCGTATCTGAGCGCCTCCGGCCGCGTCGACTATGCCGCGCCCGATCCACTTGACGACCCGATTGGACGCGATCCGTCGAATCGAGGCCGACAGGATCAGCAGAACTATTTGTTGCGCATGGCCATCAACCAGATTCCGCAGGCCGTCGCCATGTTCAGCGCCGACGAGAAGCTGATCGTGTGCAACGATGCCTTCCGCGGCCTTTATGCCCTGCCCGCCCGCCTTTGTGCCGAGTCCGCCTCCTTTTGGGAAATTCTCGGCCAGGGTGCCGCGTTCGGCCTGGTTCCGGTCGACAGCCGGGGCACGGACTTCGCCAGAATCCGCGAGATCGTTAGGGCGGGCCGCGCCTGGCGCGGCATGATGCGGATTAGCGACGGCCGCATCATCAGCACCATACATGAGCCGCTGGATAATGGCGGCTGGATATCCATGCAGGAGGACGTGACAGAGCAACACCTCCGCGAGAAAGCGGAAATGGCGCAGCTGCGCGAGGCCGAAGCGGAGTCCATGCGCTTTAGCGCCGCTATCAACAACATGAACCAGGGCTTGGCGATGTTCGACGCGGCGCGAAAGCTCGTCGTGTGCAACCAGTCCTTCGCCCGCCTCTACAACCTGCCGCCGCAGATGATGCGGCCTGGGACGCCCTTCGCCGACATCTTCCGTCATCGCTACCATCTCGGCCTGACCGGCAGGGACGAGGATTTCCAGACCGGTTACGCCAATATCGGCGAGTTGATCGACAATCGTCGCGGCGCGAACGGTCCGGTGACCATGCGGACCGGCCAGGTCTTCATGGTCAGCCACCAGCCGCTTTCGGATGGCGGCTGGCTGTCGACGCACGAGGACGTCACCGAACAGCATCGCAATGCCGAGATCATCCGCTACCTGGCGCGGCACGACAGCCTGACCGGCCTCGCCAACCGCTCCACGTTCCTCGAGGCCATGACCGACGCGGAAGCGCGCATCGACGACGGCGACATACTTGCCGTCATTTGCCTCGACCTTGACCGGTTCAAGCAGGTCAACGACTCGCTCGGCCATGCCATCGGGGACGCCGTGCTGACCGGGGTGAGCGGGCGGCTTTTATCGGTGCTCGAAGGACACGGCCTGGTCGCCCGCCTCGGCGGCGACGAGTTCGCCGCCCTTGTCGGTCCGCTTGAATCGCCTGCTGAGGCGATGGAGATCGTCGAGATGCTGATGGAAAGGCTCGCCGAGCCGTTGACCGTCGGCAATTCCACCGTGTCCTGCGCCGCCTCCTGCGGCATCGCTTTGGCGCCGCAGCATGGGCACGACGCTCACACCCTGATGCGCTGCGCCGACCTGGCGCTCTATCGCGCCAAAGCCGATACCCCCGGCTCGTTCAGCCTGTTCGAGACGCGTATGGATGTCGCCCAGCGCCGCCGCCAGGCCATCGAGGCCGGTCTACGCACGGCGATCGGGAACACCAGCGTTTCCCTGATGTACCAGCCAATCATCGCGCTCGAGAGCGGCCGCGTTTGCTGTTGCGAGGCGCTGATGCGCTGGCGCAGCCCGGAACTCGGCATGGTCTCGCCTGCCGAATTTATCTCCGTGGCCGAGGAAACCGGCCAGATCCGGGACCTCGGCGTCTGGGCGCTGGAAACCGCCTGCATGGAAGCGACCGGCTGGCCCTGCCATGTCCGCGTCGCCGTCAACGTGTCGCCCGTCCAGTTCCACGGCCATGGCCTTGTCGGCGAGGTCAGGCGCGCCCTCGCCCTATCTGGCCTGGAGCCGTCTCGGCTCGAACTGGAAATCACCGAATCCCTGTTTCTGGCCGACGATGCCCACAATCTCGAAGTGCTGCACCAACTGCGCGAGCTCGGCGTGCGCGTGGCGCTCGACGATTTCGGTACGGGCTATTCCTCGCTCGCCTACATGCTGCGCTTCCCCTTCGACAAGGTGAAGATCGATCGCGCCATCGTCTCGACCATTGCCGAAAAGCCCGAGACCGTCGCCATGGTAACGGCAATTGTCGAGCTGTGCCGCGGTTTCAACATGCCAACGGTCGCCGAAGGCATCGAGACCGAGGAGCAACTGGAACAGGTCAGGGCGCATGGCTGCGACGAGGTGCAGGGCTACATCTTCAGCCCGCCCCTGCCGCAATCGGCCATCGGCGAATTGCTGCGTGGCAAGCAGATGCCCGCCATGACTGCCGTCTTGCAGCGCCACAGGGCCTAGGCTGCGGTGACAAATTAGGGATTCCCCTTGGCTGGCAAATCGGATTCAACACTGGCTTTTGGAGGCTGGTGTGG
>JAHJQZ010000123.1 GCA_018818925.1 Alphaproteobacteria bacterium | reverse complement strand
GCAAGAGCGGCGAAATTTCCGAACTGCCAATCGACGGCGTGTTCGTGGCGATCGGCCACGCGCCGGCGGTCGAACTCTTCGTCGGCAAGCTCAAGCAGAAGCCGAACGGCTATTTGTGGACCGCGCCTGATTCCACCCGCACCGACGTGCCGGGCGTGTTCGCGGCCGGCGACGTGACGGACGACATCTACCGGCAGGCGGTTACCGCGGCCGGCATGGGCTGCATGGCCGCCCTCGAGGCGGAGAAATATCTTGCGGAGATCGAGACGCACCGCGAAGCGGCCGAATAGGGCCGTCCTGGGGACGGGAAGGGGATGATGATGCCATTCGACTGGGACAAGCTGCGGGTGTTTCACGCCGCGGCCGAAGCAGGCTCATTCACCCATGCCGCCGAGCGCTTGAATCTGTCCCAGTCCGCGATCTCGCGCCAGGTCAGCGCGCTGGAGCACGACATCGGCATGCCGCTGTTCCACCGCCACGCCCGCGGGCTGGTGCTGACCGAACAGGGCGAACTGCTATACCGAACGGCGCATGATGTCCTCATGCAGCTCGATTCGGTGCGGTCCCGGCTGCTCGAGACCACCGAAAAGCCGTCGGGGGTGCTCAGGGTCACCACGACCGTCGGGCTGGGCGCCGGCTGGTTGACTCAGCGCGTGCAGGAGTTCCTCGAGCTCTACCCGGAGGTCCAGATCCAGCTTCTGCTCGCCAACGAGGAGCTGGACCTGACGATGCGGCAGGCCGACTGCGCGATTCGCCTGCGCCAGCCGCAGCAGCCCGACCTGATCCAGCGGCGGCTGTTCACCGTGCACCTGCACGTCTATGCCGCCCCCTCCTACCTCAACCGCCACGGCAAGCCCAACACGGTCGAGGATCTCGCCCGCCACCGGCTGGTCACGTTCGGCGAGCCGGTGCCGCCGTTCCTGAAGGACCTGAATTCGTTGCAGACCTTCGGCATGCCCGAAGGCACCAAGCGGGTCGCGTCGCTGCAGATCAACGACCTCATGTCGATCAGGCGCGCGGTGAAGACGGGCGCCGGCATCGCCATGCTGCCGGACTACATGGTCGAGAAGGATGCCGGCCTCGTGCAGATCCTTCCCGAGATGGGGGTGCCGTCCTTCGACACGTTCTTCGCCTATCCCGAGGCGATGAAGAATCAGGCGAAGCTCAAGGCCTTCCGCGACTTCCTGTTCTCCAAGGCGCGCAGCTGGGCCTATTGAGGCCCGCTCGGCCGGGTGCGGTTCGCGCCCTCGTTTCGATGTTGCTTGGCGATTGCGCAATTGCCATCGTTGCTTGCCGAATGCACAGTCCGCGCATTAATGCATGGGTGAAATGCAAATCAGTTGCTTGCCAAAGCGGCACCATGAGCACATATACGCGTCATCTCGCGAGCACATTCCTCCTCCCATTGGTGCTTGCGAGTGTTCCCCTCTGGAGGTTCAGCCGTTTATCGGCACTTCCAACAACTCAGGCCGGTTCCTTGTGATCCGGCCTTTTTTTCTGTCCGGATTCACGGTTTCGGATGCTGGCCGCGCGGTCCACTCCGCCATGAATGCCCTCCCGGGCAGCGGCGGCTGACGACAGCGCCATGCCCTCGCGGGCGTCACAGATACAGTTTTTCGCCTTCCAGCCCGGCGTAGAGCCCCGCCACCTGTTCGCCGTAGCCGTTGAACAGCAGCGTCGGCACGACCTCGCCGGTATGCAGGATGCGTTCCTTGGCCTGGCTCCAGCGCGGGTGCGGCACCTGCGGGTTGACGTTCGCCCAGAAGCCATACTCCGTCGGCGCGATCTGTTCCCAGAAGCTCGCCGGCCGCTCCTCGACGAACGACATGCGCACGATCGACTTGATCGACTTGAAGCCGTACTTCCAGGGTAGCGCGAGCCGCAGCGGCGCGCCGTACTGGTTCTTCAGGGGCCTGCCGTAGACACCCGTGACCATGAAGGCGAGTTCGTTTCGCGCCTCGGCCATGGTCAGCCCCTCGACATAGGGCCACGGATACCAGACCTGGCGCTGGCCCGAGGCCATGTCGGCGTCGAGGAAGGTCTCTAAGCGGACATATTTCGCCGACGACAGCGGCGCGGCGAAATC
>JAHJQZ010000122.1 GCA_018818925.1 Alphaproteobacteria bacterium | reverse complement strand
GGCCGCACCACCGCGCTGCATGGCCAGTTCCGCCGAGGCGCCCGGCCGGCCGATGCGCGCCAGACCGCCCGGCATGACCGTCCAGCCCGAAGCGGTACGCGCGAGGAACACACGAAGGCTTGTCGGGCGCGGCTTGAGATGCCCGCCGTCGAAAGCCGGCGTCGTCGACAGGGTGATCGCCTCCTGCCCGACCAGATGGCTGCCCTCGCGGTCGACCCACTCGGCGAGGCTTTCGCCCCGCGCCGCGTCGATCCTGCCGCCGACCACCGCCATGTCGTCGCGCTCGAATAACGGCGCCGTGGCGAAGGCGTCCGAGATGGTCATGGTTTCGGCATTGGCCTTGACGAATTCGCGTTCGGCGTCCTGCCCGCACCACCAGGTGGCGATGTTGGGCAGGACCAGCGGCTGGCCGGTCAGCGCTTCGGCGATGCGCGGCAGGAACGCCATCAGCGCCCGCGCCTCCAGCACCCCGGACCCGAGGGCATTGACCAGCGTCACCGTACCGGAGCGGACGGCATCGAGCATGCCGGGCGTGCCGAGCTGCGAGCTCTGTTCGAGTTCGAGCGGATCGATCCATCTGGCGTCGAGCCGCCGCCACAGCACCCCGACCGGCTTGAGCCCCGCCACGGTGCGGACCATCAGCTCGCCCCTGACGACGGTCAGGTCCTCGCCTTCCAAAAGCATGAGCCCGAGATAGCGGGCGAGATAGGCATGCTCGTAATAGGTGTCGTTCATCGCGCCGGGCGTCAAAACGGCGATGCGCCGATCCTCATTGGCCCCGAGGCCGTTGAGCGCGGAATGAAACGCCTTGAAAAAGCCAGCGAGCCGATGGACGTTGAGCCTTGAAAACTGTTCGGAAAACACCCGCGCCGTGGCGATGCGGCTTTCGAGCGCGAAGCCGGCGCCGGACGGCGCCTGCACCCGGTCGCCGATCACCCACCAGTCCCCGCTCGGCCCGCGCCCGATGTCGAAGGCGAGGAAATGCAGGTAGTGGCCGCCGCGCGGCGCGACGCCGACCATGGGCCGCAACCACTCGGCATTGCCCGCCACCAGTTCCGGTGGCAGGTGCCCGTCCGTCACCAGACGGCTTTCGCCGTAAAGATCGGCGGCGATCCGTTCGAGCAGGTCGGCGCGCTGGACCAGGCCCGCTTCGATGCGTCGCCACTCGTCCTCGGCGATCAGCACCGGCATGTGCGACAGCGGCCAATCGCGCTCGCTTGCCGCCTGCGGTCCGTACTGGCGGAAGAAAACACCGGCATCCCGCAAATAGCGGTCGCCGCGTGCCTTGCGTGCTTCAAGATCCTCACGCTCCGTCGCCGCCAGCGCGGCGATAAAGCCCCGCCAGGCCGGACGCAGACCGCCATCGGCGCCGATCAGCTCATCCGGAACGCCAGGCATGCGTTCGTAGCCCGACAGAAGGCGCGCGACCGGATCGGCAATCTCGGCTTTGTCTGCCCGTTCCATCCTTTACAGTCCTGTCGGTCGCCTGAGGTCGAGCGTGAAGGGAAATTCCGGATGCGGCACTTCGCGCGCCACCCGATAGGCGCCGGTCGAATGTCCGTGCGATTCGAAACGCGCCAGGCGCCGCGCCTCGGCTTCGTAGCCATTGACCGGGAAGGTTTCGTAATTGCGCCCGCCCGGATGGGCGACGTGATAAACGCAGCCCCCGAGCGGCCGTTCCGTCCAGGTGTCGAAAATGTCGAAGGTCAGCGGCGCGTCGACCGGCAGTACCGGATGCAGCGCCGCCGCCGGCTGCCAGGCCTTGTAGCGCACCGCACCGACCGAGACGCCATTGGCCTCGACCGGATGCAGCGGCACCTGCCGTTTGTTGCAGGTGACAATGTAGCGTTTGGCATCGCCGCCCGTCAGCCTGACCTGCAACCGCTCGACCGAGGAATCGGTGTAGCGCACCGTGCCGCCGATGGCGCCGGTTTCGCCGAGCACATGCCAGGGCTCGAGCGCCTGGCGGATTTCGAGATTGACGCCCTCGTAGGTGACATCGCCGCAATAGGGGAAGCGGAACTCGCGCTGCGCCTCGTACCAGACCGGCTGCATGTCGAAACCGTGGTCGCCGAGATCGCGCAGAACCTCGAGAAAGTCGGACCAGACGAAATGCTCGAGCATGAATTTGTCGTGCAGCGCCGTGCCCCAGCGTGTCAGCGGACCGGCAATCGGCCTCGTCCAGAACCGGGCGATCAAGGCCCGGAGCAGCACCTGCTGCGCCAGGCTCATGCGCGGATGCGGCGGCATTTCGAAGCCGCGGAACTCGACCAGCCCCAGCCGGCCGGTCGCTCCATCCGGCGAATAGAGCTTGTCGATGCAGATTTCGGCGCGATGCGTGTTGCCGGTCACGTCGATCAGGATGTTGCGCAAAAGCCGGTCCGGCACCCAGGGCAAGACCGAAGCGGCCTCGGACGGCTCCGGTATCTGCGCCAGGGCGATTTCGAGCTCGTAGAGGCTGTCGTGCCGCGCCTCATCGATGCGCGGTGCCTGGCTGGTCGGACCGATGAACAGGCCGGAGAACAGGTAGCTGAGCGAGGGATGGCGCTGCCAGAAGAGAATGAGGCTCCTCAGCAGGTCGGGACGCCTGAGGAACGGCGAGTCGAGTGGCGTTGCTCCGCCGACGACGACATGATTGCCGCCGCCCGTGCCGGTATGGCGGCCGTCGATCATGAACTTGTCGGTACCGAGTCGACTTAGCCGGGCTTCCTCATAGATCGCTTCGGTCGTCGCGACGCAATCGGCCCAGTTGGCGGCCGGATGGATATTGACCTCGATGACGCCGGGATCGGGCGCGACGCGGATGACGTTGAGACGCGGATCGACCGGCGGCGCATAGCCCTCGACATGCACCTTGATGCCGAGCTTTTTCGCCGACCTTTCGACCGCGGCGATCAGTTCGAGGAAATCCTCGAGGTGCTCGACTGGCGGCATGAAGACGCAGAGCCTTCCGCTCCGCGCCTCGACCGACATCGCCGTGCGCACCGCCCCCTCGATGGCGCCGAGTTCCTGTTCGACGCGGTCCTGCACCGGTTCGGCGGCGGTGAACGAGGCGACCGCCTGCTCCGGCCGCTGCTCGGGCACGATGTCCTTGGCGTCGCCCGCCGCATCCGCGTCGAAATCGGGCAAGGGCTTTTTCGGCACCGTCGGGTCGGCATTGATCACAAAGGGAAATTGCGTCGGCGGCACATGTGGCAGCGTTCCGAGCGGCAGGCGATAGCCGACCGGGCTGTCGCCGGGTACGAGGAAGAGGTGACCGCGCCGCGTCTTCCACTTCTCCGAGCGCCAGCGCGGCTCGCGCCGGGCGTCGCCCTGCCAGCGCTGGACCGGCAGCACATAGCCCGAGGGCCGGGTCAGCCCGCGCGCGAAAACCGTGGCGATGCGATGTCGCTCTTCCGGGTCTTCGAGCTTCGAGTTCTCCGGCGTGACGTTTTCGGGCAGGTTGCCTTCCTTGACGATCCATTCGGCCGGGTCCTCATAGGCCGGCGCGACGAAACCCGGATCCACGCCGAGATCGACGGCAATGCCGTCGAGCAGTGCTTCGGCCTTGCCGGCGTCGCCGCCAGCCGTGGGGCTTTGCTCGATCGTGTCGTCTTTCGTCTCCTCGGCGATCAACGAGGGGTCGTGCCAGATCGGCTTGCCGTCGCGTCGCCAATAGAGCGAGAAGGTCCAGCGTGGCAGCGATTCCCCCGGATACCACTTGCCCTGCCCGTAATGCAGGAACCCGCCCGGTGCGAAGCGCTGCCTGAGACGGCGGATCAGCGCGTCCGCCCGCATGCGCTTGGTCGGCCCCACCGCCGCAATGTTCCATTCGGCGCTTTCGAAATCGTCGATCGAGACGAAGGTTGGCTCGCCGCCCATGGTCAGGCGCACGTCGCCCGCCGAGAGCGCCGCGTCGACCTTTTGCCCGAGCGCGTCGAGATCGGCCCAGGCCGCGTCGGAGAACGGCCTGGTGATGCGCGGGTGCTCGGCGACGCGCACGACGGACATGTCGAAGGAGAAATCGACCTCGGCGAAACTCGCCGCGCCCGAGATCGGCGCGGCATTGCGGTAATGTGGCGTCGCCGCCAGCGGGATATGGCTTTCCCCGGCCAGAAGCCCCGAAGTCGGGTCGAGTCCGATCCAACCGGCGCCGGGAATATAAACCTCGACCCAGGCGTGCAGGTCAGTGAAGTCGTGATCCGTGCCCGGCGGTCCGTCGAGCGAGACGACGTCCGGTTTCAACTGGATGAGATAGCCCGAAACGAAGCGCGCCGCCAAACCGAGGTGCCTGAGGACCTGCACAAGCAGCCAGCTCGAATCCCGGCACGAACCGGAACCGATGCCGAGCGTTTCCTCCGGCGTCTGAACACCGGGCTCCATACGGATGATATATTTGACGGAATTGGCGATTTTCGCATTGAGGTTGACAATCAGGTCGACCGTGCGCTGTTCGCCCCAGTCGAGCGTGTCGAGGAAGGACTGGACCCGAGGCGTCAGCGGCTCGGCCTTCCTGTAGATCGTCAGGTCGGCGGCGATATCCTCGTGATAGGAAAACGGCCAGTGCTCGGCCGAATCCTCGACGAAGAAATCGAAGGGGTTGTAGACCGTCATGTCGGTAACCAGATCGACCTCGATCCTGAATTCCCTGACCGGCTCGGGAAAGACGAAGCGCGCCAGCCAGTTTCCGTACAAGTCCTGCTGATGATTGACGAAATGGCCAACGGGCGCGACCTTCAGCGAATGCGAGATCACCCGCGTCCGGCTATGCGGCGCCGGCCTGAGCCTGACGATCTGCGGCCCCAGCGACACCGGGCGGTCGTAGCGGTAATGCGTGAGGTGGTGGATCGCCGCTTTGATCGACATGAAAAGCCCGAGCTGATTGAACAAAGAAAAGTCACATAAAAGAAACTGCCGCACAATGCATCAGTTGTGCCGAACGCGTCACCCGCCGTTCGCGTCGCGCAACAGGCGCGGAACGGCCGGCATGGCGCCGGAGCGGAACGCCCCGCCGCCACAAAGACCTTGCCAATCGATGCTTGCCTGTGACAAGCCGAGCACCTCCAACGACTTCAAGGACGCCACGTCGACGGTCCGAGCATGGTCACGATCAAGCAAATTGCCAAAACCGTGGGCGTTTCCTCGGCAACCGTATCGCGCGTGCTCAATTTCGACACGACGCTGTCGATCGCCGCGGCCAAGCGCCAGGCCATCATCGAAACGGCCGAGGCGCTCAATTACGCGACGCCGCGCGCCCGCGCCCGCGCCAACCAGCAGGGCCTAAACAAGATCGCCCTCGTCCATTTCCTCAGGCCCGACCAGGAGCTGATCGACCCCTATTATGTCGGGTTGAGGCTCGGCATCGAGAGTCGCTGCCAAGCGCTCAAGATCGAGACCGTCAAGGTCTACCACAACGAGAACCTGCCCGATGCCAGCGTGTTGCAGAGCGCCTCGGGCGTCATCGCCATCGGCGGCCATACCGACAGCGAGATCGACTGGATCCGGCGCCTCAGCCGGCACGTCGTGTTCGCCGACTTCGCGCCGCCCGGCGACGAGATCGACGCCGTCGACTGCGATCTGGTGCTGGCGACGCGCAAGCTCCTGCAGGGCCTGACCGAAGCCGGATACGAGCGCATCGCCTTTGTCGGCTGGAATGAAATCTATACCGGCGTGCCCAATCCCTTCGGCGAACGGCGCGAACGCACCTACCGGCAATGGATGGCGTCGCATGGACGTTTCCATGACGAGTTGTGCCGCACCGAGGACAATACCGAGCAGTCGGGCTACCGCCTGACCCGGCAATTGCTGGCGCTCGACAGGCGACCGGAAGCCATCGTTGCCTGCAACGACAACATGGCGGTCGGGGCCTATCGCGCCATCGCCGAGGCCGGCCTGCACATTCCGGCCGACATCGCCATAGCCAGCTTCAACGACATCTCGGTCGCCCAGTTCCTCAACCCGCCGCTGACCACGGTCCGCCTGCCCTCCGAGGAGATCGGCGAGATCGCCGTCGAACTGCTGCTCGAACGCGCCGCCGGCCGGGAACTGGCCAAGCACATCACCCTGGCGTCCGAGATCATCTGGCGCGCCAGCACCCGCCAGCCGCCCGGCCGGACACGGTTCTGATCCTTTTGACAACACGCCCCGGCAGAGCTCCCGCGCATGTTGGGAAATCAGCTGATAACCCGCTTTGCGGACCGGCGCGGTAAAAATTTACTAAACTCTTGCGCGGCCATTTTTGACCCGATAACCTGCTGCCACTGGGACGCAAAGGAAAGCGTCCCATGTTTCGGGAGGAAACCACAATGCCCAACAAACTGAATGGGTTGCGCACGCTTGTCGGCGCGGCCACCCTCGGCGCCAGCGTTCTTGCGATGACATCCGCCCTTGCGGGCGAAGTCACCGTCTGGTGCTGGGATCCCAATTTCAACGGCGCGACAATGCTGGAAGCTGCCGCGCGCTATGCTGCCGATCATCCAGACTTCACGATCAACGTGGTCGATTTCGCCAAGGCCGATGTCGAGCAGAAGCTGCAGGCGCAGCTCGCCTCGGGCACGACCGACGGTCTGCCGGACATCGTCCTGATCGAGGACTATCGCGCCCAGAAATACCTGCAGTCGTTCCCCGGCTCCTTCGAGCCCCTGGGCGGCGCGATCGACACGTCCAAGTTCGCGCCCTACAAGGTCGAACTGGCGTCGCTGAACGGCCAATCCTATTCGGTGCCCTTCGATTCCGGCGTGACCGGCTTCTTCTACCGCACCGACTACCTGGCCGACGCCGGCTATTCGGAAGCCGACCTGCAGGACATCACCTGGGATCAGCTCATCGAGATCGGCAAGGCTGTCGAGGCCAAGACCGGGCACAAGCTGTTGTCCGTCGACATCAACGATTCCGGCATCATCCGCATCATGATGCAGTCCGCGGGCACCTGGTACTTTACCGAGGACGGACAGGTGAACATCGAGGGCAACGCGGCCTTCAAAACCGCGCTCGGCGCCTGGCAGCGTGTCCTTCAGTCCGACATCTACAAGCCGACCTCGGGCTGGACCGACTATACCGGCGCCTTCGCGTCGGGCGAAGTGGCTGGCACCATCACCGGCGTGTGGATCACGGCCACGATCAAGGCCAATCCCGAACTGGCCGGCAAGTGGGGCGTGGCGCCGATTCCGAAGATCGACTTCGAAGGGGCGACCCACGCGTCCAATCTCGGCGGCTCGAGCTGGTATGTCCTCGCCTCGGCGCCGCAGAAGGCCGAAGCGATCGATTTCCTGAAGGAAATCTGGGCCAGCGATGTCGACTTCTACCAGAAGATCCTGATCGATCAGGGTGCTTTCGGTACGCTCACCGAAGCCAGGAACGGCCCGGCCTTCCAGGCCAGCGACGCGTTCTTCTCCGGTCAGCCCGTGTGGCAGAACTTCACCTCCTGGCTCGCCGAAATCCCGGGCGTCAACTACGGCATCTTCACCGAGGAAGCCGACACGGCCGTTGCCGCGCAGTTGCCGGTCCTCAAGGACGGCGGCGATCTCGACGAAGCGATCAAGCAGATCGACGCCCAGGTCAAGCAGCAGACCATGTAGCCCCTATCCGGGGCGGGGTTATTTCCCCGCCCTCTTCTCCCGGTGGCAGGCGCTTCGCAACAAGCGCCTGCCGTCAGGATAGTCTATGTTGTGCGGTGGGGAGCGCTTCGATTTGGCACGGACCGGACTTGCAAGAACCGAACGCCTGAACGGCTGGATGTTCATCATGCCGGCGCTCGTGCTGCTCGGCGTCTTCATGATCTATCCGATCCTGTGGTCGCTTTGGATGAGCTTCCAGGTCGGGCGCGGCATGAACCTCAGTTTCGGCGGCTTTGCCAATATCCTGAGGCTGACCCAGGATCCGGTCTTCCAGCGGGCGCTTTCCAACACCTTCATCTTCCTGATCGTGCAGGTGCCGATCATGCTGGTGCTGGCGCTGATCTTCGCGACCATGCTTAATGACTCAAAGCTCTGGGGGCGGAGCCTGTTCCGCACGGCGATCTTTCTGCCCTGCGTGACCTCGCTGGTCGCCTATTCGGTGCTGTTCCGCTCGCTGTTCCTCGCCGACGGGTTCGTCAACGACTTCCTTTTAGGCCTGCACCTGATTTCCGAGCCCATTCCATGGCTAGCCGACCCGTTCTGGGCCAAGATCGTCATCATCATGGCGATCACCTGGCGCTGGACCGGCTACAACATGATCTTCTACCTCGCCGCCATGCAGAACATCGACCGCTCGATCTACGAATCGGCCAAGATCGACGGCGTGCCGACCTGGGCGCGCTTCTGGTACCTGACGGTGCCGATGCTCAAGCCGGTGATCCTTTTTACCTCGGTGATCTCGACCATCGGCACGCTGCAATTGTTTGACGAGGTCAACAACATCCCGCCCAATGCCGGCGGCCCGTCCGACGCGACGCTGACCCTGTCGCTCTATATCTACAATCTCAGCTTCCGTTTCATGCCGAGCTTCGGCTACGCCGCCACGGTCTCCTACGTGATCGTCATCCTGGTCGGCATTCTGAGCTATTTCCAGTTCATGGTGGTGCGGGACAAGCGCAGATGAAAAATCCGCTATATCTGCTGCAGCGCGCTCTGACCTATCTGGTGCTGATCGTTGCCTCCCTGCTGTCGGTCTTTCCGTTTTTCTGGCTGCTGGTCGGGGCCACCAACACTTCGGCCGACATCATCAAGGGCAAGGCCGACATCGGCGGCGCGCTGATCGACAACATCCTGACCTTCTTCGAACGGGTCGACGTACCGCTGGTGTTCTGGAACTCGATCTACATCGCCGTCACGGCGACCTTCCTGACGCTCCTGGTGTCCTCGCTGGCCGGCTATGCCTTCGAAATCTTCCGCTCGCAGGTTCGGGAGCGCATTTTCGGCGGCATGCTTTTGATGCTGTCGATCCCGTTCGCAGCGCTGATGATCCCGCTTTTCACGATGATGGGGCGCCTGGGACTGATCAACAATCACCTGGCCATCATCCTGCCCGGCATCGCCTCGATCTTCATCATCTTCTACTTCCGCCAGGCGACCAAGGCCTTCCCGCGCGAGCTGCGCGACGCAGCGCGCATCGACGGGCTCAAGGAATGGCAGATCTTTTTCTACATCTACCTGCCGGTGATGCGCTCGACCTACGCGGCGGCGACCATCATCGTGTTCATGCTGAACTGGAACAACTATCTCTGGCCCCTCATCGTCCTGCAGACCAACGACAAGAAGACGCTGACGCTCGTCGTCTCCTCGCTCCTGTCCGGCTATTACCCCGATTTCGGGGTGATCATGGTCGCGACGATCTTCGCGACGCTTCCCATCCTCATCATCTTCTTCGTCCTGCAGCGCCGCTTCGTCGAAGGCATGCTCGGTTCAATCAAGTAGAGACATAAAAATGCGATCCCGCATCGATTTCAATTCAAACTGGCTGTTCGAGGGAACCGACAAAGTCACCCTGCCCCACACGGCCGTCGAGCTGCCCTTCGCCTATTTCGATGAACGCGCCTACCAGCGCAAGTTCACCTATGAGAAGCGTTTCGTGGCCGACCCGGCCTGGGCCGGCAGGGAAGTGTCGCTGTGCTTTGACGGCGCCATGGCCAATGCCAAGGTGAGGCTCAACGGCACGGAAATCGCCGCCCATGCCGATGGCTACACCCCGTTCGAGGCGCGCCTGACCGGAAAACTCAAATCGGGCGGGAACATTGTGACCGTCATCGTCGACGGCAGCGAGAATCCCGACATCCCGCCCTTCGGCGGCGTCATCGACTATCTGACCTACGCCGGCATCTATCGCGAGGTTTGGCTCAAGGTGACCGCGCCGGTCGCCATCGCCAATGTCAAGATCGAGACCCCGGACGCGCTCGCCGCAACCCGCAAGGTTACCGTCGCGGTCGACATCGCCAATCCTGAGGCCCAGCCGCTGTCCGGCAAGATCACGGCGACCTTGTGCGATCCGGCCGGCATGGCCATCGCCAGCACAACGGCGGCGCTCGATTCGGACAAGGCGCTGCTCGTGCTCGACGGTCTTGCCGGCATCGCGCTCTGGGACATCGACACGCCGATGCTCTACGAGATGGTGCTGAGTCTTGAGACCGAACACGGCAGCGACCGGACGCTCACCAGATTCGGTTTCCGCGACATCGCTTTCACCCCAAAAGGCTTCCTGCTCAACGGGCGGCGCCTCAAGCTTCTCGGCCTCGACCGCCACCAGTCCTATCCCTATTCGGGCTACGGACTCGGACGGGCAGCGCAGGAGCGCGACGTGGAAATCCTCAAGAACGAGCTGCGCGTCAACATCGTCCGCACCTCGCACTATCCGCAATCGCCCTGGTTCCTCGACAAATGCGACGAACTCGGATTGCTGGTGCTCGAGGAAATTCCGGGCTGGCAGCATATTGGCGGCGCCAGGTGGAAGGCGGAGGCGGTCGAGAACGTCAAGCGCATGATCACCCGCGACTGGAACCATCCCTCGATCGTCACCTGGGGCGTCCGCATCAACGAATCCCGCGACGACCATGATTTCTACGCTGAGACAAACGCGATGGCGCGGTCGCTCGACACGACGCGGCCGACCTGCGGCGTCAGGAACTTCCCCGAATCCGAATTCCTCGAAGACGTCTACACGATGAACGACTTCATCGACGGCGATCACAAGGAGCTCGGCGGCAACCGTCCGAAGGTGCCGCTGAGGACGCCGCGCGAGGTGACAGGTCTCGACCGCGACGTCCCTTATCTAGTCACCGAGTTCGGTGGCCATACCTATCCGACCAAGTCCTACGACCAGGAGCAGCGCCAGGCCGAGCATGTCAGCCGCTATCTTGGCGTCATCGACGCCGCCTATGGCAATGACAACATCTCCGGCACGATCGGCTGGTGCGCCTTCGACTACAACACCCACAAGGATTTCGGCTCGGGCGACCGCATCTGCCACCACGGCGTCATGGACATGTTCCGCGAGCCCAAATTCGCCGCCTATGTCTACAAGAGCCAATCCGATCCCGAACGCGGCGTGGTGCTCGAACCGGTGACCTTCTGGGCCCGCGGCGAGCGCAATGTCGGCGGCGTCCTGCCGCTGATCGTTTTGACCAATTGCGACGAGATCGAATTCCGCTATGGCGACAACCCGCCCAAGCGCTTCACGCCGGACCGCGCGGCCTATCCCAACCTGCCGCACGCCCCGGTCGTCATCGACCGCCATCACTTCACCGAGGACGAACTCGGCGAATGGGGCATGTTCTGGGAGGACGGCTATTTCGCCGGTTACGTGAACGGCGAAAAGGTCGCCGAAAGGCACTTCGCCGCCGACCCGGTGGCGACCGCTCTGACGCTCGTGGCCGACAAGGAGTCAATCGGCGAAAGCGAGGACGTGCGCCTTGTGGTGCGCGCCCTCGACCAGGCCGGCAACAAGCTGCCGTTCCTGTTCGAGCCCGTCGCCATCGCGATCGAAGGCCCGGCCATTCTGTTCGGGCCCGATCTGGTGCCGCTGCGCGGCGGCGCGGCCGGGTTCTGGCTGAGATCAACCGGCACCGGCACGATCACGGCCAGCGTCACCAGCGCCGCTCTCGGCACGACGCGCATTTCCATTGCAGCGGAAAGGGAGACCGCTTCATGACTGGACTGAGGCTCAGGGGCGTCCGAAAGTCCTTCGGCGTGGTCGAGGTCATCAAGGGGGTCGACCTCGACATCGCCTCGGAAGAATTCATCGTCTTCGTCGGACCATCCGGCTGCGGCAAGTCCACCTTGCTGAGGATGATCGCCGGTCTCGAAGAGATCAGCGACGGCGAGCTGTTCATCGGCGACGACAAGATGAACGAGGTCGCGCCCTCCAAGCGCGGCATCGCCATGGTGTTCCAGACCTACGCGCTTTATCCGCACATGACCGTGCGCGAGAACATGGGCTTTGCCCTGAGATTCGCCGGCACTCCGAAGGACGAGATCGCCCGGCAGGTCGCCGAGGCGGCGCGCATCCTCGAACTCGGGGATCTGCTCGACCGGCGCCCCAAGGAGCTTTCCGGCGGCCAGCGCCAGCGCGTTGCCATCGGCCGCGCCATTGTCCGCCATCCCCAGGTATTCCTGTTCGACGAACCGTTGTCCAACCTCGACGCCGAGCTGCGCGTCCACATGCGCATCGAACTGGCGCGCCTGCACCGCGAACTCAATGCCACCATCATCTACGTCACCCACGATCAGGTCGAGGCGATGACGCTGGCCGACCGTATCGTGGTGCTGCGCGACGGCGTGGTCGAACAGGTCGGCGCGCCGCTCGAACTCTATGACGACCCGGACAACCTGTTCGTCGCCGGCTTCATCGGTTCGCCAAAGATGAATTTCCTCAAAGGCGAGATGGAAAAGGGAGCCGTGCGCCTGATCGAGCACGGCGATATCCGCGTGCCCGTCTCCGTCGCCGCCGCGCCCGGCACCGCCGTCACCGTCGGCATCCGCCCCGAGAGCTTTAAGGCCGACGGCAGCGCCGCGCTCGATCTGACCGTCGAACTGGTCGAACATCTCGGCGGCGAAACGCTCGCCTACGCGCGCCACGGCCATGGCCAGCTGATCACGGTCGCCACGGACAACGACCGCGGTCTCGCTTCCGGCGACGGTTTTTCGGCACGATTCAATCCTGAGGCGCTTTTGCTGTTCGCGGCGGACGGTGCGCGCATTCGCTGAGTTCTCGAAACGGTCCGGATGCGATAAACCTCACGCCAAAGCGCACCAAGCGCGACCGAAGAATGGGGGACATCAAGCATGAGCGGGACTGAAGAGCTGTCGGCAGCATTTCGCGGCCGGTTCGGAACCGAACCGGCCTGCTACCGCGCCCCCGGTCGGGTCAACCTCATCGGCGAGCATACCGACTACAATGATGGTTTCGTCATGCCGGCCGCCATCGAATACGAGGCAAGGGTCGCTGCGGCGCCACGCCGCGATACGCGTGTTCGCCTCGTGTCGCGCAATACCGGCGACAGCACCGAGTTCGACCTCGCCGATCCCGATCCCCGACCGCGCAAGGACTGGTCCGATTATGCCCGCGGCACGGCGCTGATGCTTGAGCGCGCCGGATACGCCATCTCCGGCGCCGATATCATGCTCGATTCCTCCGTGCCTATCGGCTCGGGCCTTTCTTCCTCGGCCGCCTTCGAAGTGGTGATCGGCTATGCGTTATTGAGCCTAGCCGGCATCGCGGTCGACACGGTCGAACTCGCCAAGCTCGGGCAGAAGGCCGAGAACGAATTCGTCGGCATGCGCTGCGGCATCATGGACCAGTTCATTTCCGCCAACGGCGCCGTCGGCCACGCCCTGATGATCGACTGCCGCAGCCTCGAGACCCGCAAGGTACCCATCGATTCGCGCGCCCGCATCGTCGTCGCCAATTCCATGGTGCATCACGCCCATGCCGGCGGCGAATACAACAAGCGCCGCGTCTCCTGCGAGCAAGGCGTCGCCCTTCTCGCGCCGGCCCTGGAGACCGACATCAAGGCGCTCAGGGACGTGACGCCGGAAATGCTCGAAGCGCACAAGGCGCTCTTGCCCGAGGAAACGTATCGGCGCTGCCGCCACATCGTGACCGAGAATGTCCGCGTGCTTAACGCCGCCGAGGCGCTGGCCAAAGGCAATCTCGGCGCGTTCGGCGCCCTGATGGATGCCTCGCACCTCTCGATGCGCGACGACTACGAGATCAGTTGCGCCGAAATCGATCGCCTGGTCGAGATCGCCCGCGTCCAGCCCGGCGTCTTCGGCTCGCGCATGACCGGCGGCGGCTTCGGCGGCTCGACAGTGAGCCTTGTCGCCGCCGAGGCGGTCGAGGACTTCACGTCCGCGACCCGCGACGCCTATTTCGCCGCGACCGGCCATCGGGCCGAGGTATTCGCCTGCTCGCCACAGGCCGGCGTCGGCCCGCTCGCCTGCTGAAAGGGGCCAGGGCAAGAACAACAAGGACAAAGCCATGAACCATTTCACCGATCATCCGCATCGTCGCTTCAATCCCCTGACCGGCGAATGGGTGCTTGTTTCCCCGCACCGCGCGAAACGCCCCTGGCAGGGTCAGGAGGAGGAGCCGGTCGTTCCGACCGAGCGGCGGCATGACCCCGGCTGCCATCTCTGCCCCGGCAATGCCCGCCAGAACGGTACCCGCAATCCCGCCTATGCCTCGACCTTCGTTTTCGACAATGATTTCGCCGCCCTGACGCCCGATGCGCCCAACGAGACCGAGGAAACCGGCCTGCTGATCGCCCAGGGCGAATCCGGCATCTGCCGCGTCGTCTGTTTCTCGCCGCGCCACGACACGACGCTGGCGCGCATGTCGGTCGCGGATATCGAGCGCGTCGTCGATACTTGGGTCGAGCAATATGCCGAGCTCGGATCGCGACCCGATATCGGCCAGGTGCAGATCTTCGAGAACCGCGGCATCATGATGGGCTGCTCGCAACCGCACCCGCACGGCCAGATCTGGGCATCCCGCCACCAGACCAACGAGATGATCAAGGAGACCAAGTTCCAGCGGACCTATTTCGAAAAGCATGGGCGGCGGCTGCTTCTCGATTATGTCGAACAGGAATTGCGGGCCGAGACCCGGGTGCTTTACGAGAATGCCAACTGGGTGGTTCTGGTGCCTTACTGGGCCATCTGGCCGTTCGAAACCATGCTTTTGCCGAAATGGCCGATCCGCTCTATGGAAGAAATGACCGCCGCCGAGCGCTTCACCCTGGCTGAGGCGCTGAGCTTCGTCACCATCCGCTACGACAACCTGTTCAAGACGAGCTTTCCCTATTCCATGGGCTTCCATCAGCAGCCGACCGATGGCGGCGACCATCCAGAATGGCAGATGCATGCCCATTTCTATCCGCCGCTCTTGCGCTCCGCGACGGTGAGGAAATTCATGGTCGGCTTTGAAATGCTCGCCACGCCGCAGCGCGACATCACCCCCGAACAGGCCGCCGAGCGGCTCCGGGCGCTGAGCGACACGCATTATCTCGATGAATAGGGCCAATGACGGACTGACCCATGAAACTTGAAGACAAGACCGCCGTCGTCACCGGCGCGGGACGCGGCATCGGGCGTGCCATGGCGCTGGCGCAGGCGAAAGAGGGCGCGCGCGTCGCTCTCGTCGCCAGAACCGCGGCCGAGATCACGGCCGTCGCCGCGACAATCGCCGATGCCGGCGGCGCGGCGAAGGCCTATGCGCTCGACATCACCGACCTTGCCGCCGTCGAGGCTGGCTTCGCCGCCATCGCCGCCGATCTCGGCCCCATCGATCTTTTAACCAACAATGCCGGCTCCTTCGCCGCCATTGGCCCGATCTGGGAAGTCAATCCGGACGCCTGGTGGCGCGATATCGAGATCAACGTGCGCGGCACCTTCCATTGCTGCCGCGCCGTGCTACCGCAGATGCTCGCGCGCGGCTCCGGCCGCATCATTAACCTGACCGGCGGCGGCACCGCGACCTCGTTTCCGCACGGTTCCGGCTATGCCACCAGCAAGGCCGGGCTGGCGCGCTTCTCCGAAAGCGTCAATGATACCGTTATCGGCGGGGGCGTCCGAATCTTCGCCATGGACCCTGGCCTTGTCCACACGGCGATGACCGACTACCAGCTCGAGAGCACGGCCGGCCAGACCTGGCTCGGGAACCTGCCGGACCTGTTCGCCAAGGGGGTCAACGTGCCGCCCGAAGCGGCAGCCCGGTTGAGCGTCGAGATCGGCGCCGGTCGCTTCGACGCCCTGGCCGGACGCATGCTTGCGGCGCCTCTCGACGACATAGAGCTTGCTGCGGCAGACATTGCCGAAATCGTTGAAAACGACCTGCGCAGCCTGCGCATGAACGGTCTTCGGGACCTGCGCGGCTCCGGCACCAAGGCCTGAACACCACACAACGCGCCAGAATGCAAAAAAGCCCCGGTGGTCAAACCACCGGGGCCTTGGCGCCTGGGAGGAGCGCTCGCGAAATTCCCGTCCGCAATCAGGCGGCGATGGTCTTGGTCGAGAAATACCAGTCGATGGTGTTGTAGCCCTCGCCCGGCCGGACATTGGCGGCGTCGATCGTTGCCGGCGGCGGCACAATGACGTCCTTGCCCGGCGACCAGTTCTCGGGCATGGCGACCTTGTGCTGGTCGGCGGTCTGCAGCGCCACCAGCAGGCGGAAAATCTCATCGATCGAGCGGCCGGCATTGAGCGGGTAATAGACCATGGCGCGCAACACGCCATTGGGATCGATGACGAAGGTGGCACGCACCGCAGAGGTGTCGGAGGCGCCCGGCTGGATCATGCCATAGGCATTGGCGACCTTCATGTTGAGGTCGGCGATGATCGGGAACTTCACCTCGACGCCGAACTTCTCCTTGATATTGAGCGTCCAGGCGATGTGCGAGTAATGGCTGTCGATCGACAGCCCGATCAGCTCGGCGCCGCGCGCCTTGAAGTCCTCGTGCTTTTTGGCGAAGGCGATGAACTCGGTGGTGCAGACCGGGGTGAAATCGGCCGGATGCGAGAACAGGATCAGCCACTTGCCCTTGTAGTCGGACAACTTCTTGTTGCCATGCGTCGTCAGGGCGTCGAAAGCCGGCGCGGGCCGGTTGAGCTGCGGCATGGTCGGCTGCGGGACGGCGTTTTCCTCGGTCATTTTTCTCTCCTTGGGCGCGGATCGGCGATCCGCCTGAATGTCGATGACCAAGATATGGGTGCTGGCTTATCATTGTACAAATCGATAATATTTCGATTTGTAATAGGACGCTTCGATATGACGCCCAGTATCACCCTGCGCCAGCTCAGCTTTCTCGTCGCCCTTGCCGACACGCTCAACTTCTCGCGGGCGGCCGAGGCGGCCCTGGTTACCCAGCCGACGCTCAGCGCCGGACTCAAGGAACTCGAGGACCGGCTCGGCGTCACGCTCGCCGAACGGAACAGGCGTTCCGTCGTGCTGACCGCCGCCGGCGTCGAAATCGCCGCCCGCGCCCGCCTGATCCTTTTGGCGGTGCGCGACATCGAGGCACTGGCAAGGGCCCATGCCGTACCCGATGCCGGCGATCTGCGCCTTGGCGCCATCCCGACAATCGGCCCCTATCTGATTCCCTATGCCCTGCCGGCGATCCGCGCCACCTATCCGGGCCTTAGGCTGCTGCTGCGCGAAGAAATGACCGAGCCGCTGCTGGTCGGGCTGAATGAGGGCCGGCTGGATCTCATTCTCATTGCCCTGCCCTTCGAGACTGGCGGCATCGAGACGATGGAGCTGTTCGAGGACGGCTATCATCTCGCCGGCCCGCCCGGCAGCTGCGGACCGGACCCGGTGCAGGGCGCCGCGCTCGAGGGCACGCAGCTGATGCTCCTGGAAAAGGGCCATTGCCTGCAGCGCCATGCCCTCAGCGCCTTTCCCGACAACGACATCCAGCAGGACGAGAGCTTTTCGGCCACCTCGCTGCCGACGCTGATCTCCATGGTCGGCGAAGGCCTCGGCATCACTCTCCTGCCCGACCTCGCCATAGACGGCGGCGTCATCGGTTCGCAGCAGGTTGCCGTGGCGCCGCTGCCCGGCGCCAAGCCGCGCCGGATCGTTCTCGGCTGGCGCCAGACTTCGTCGCGCGCGGCACTGTTCCGCCGGCTCGGGGAGATATTGCAGAACACACGGAAGCGGCTGCACGCCTGACATGCTTCGCCTCTCCCATTGGGCAAGCGGCGAAGGGCGACACCTCCACCGCTTTATAACCTGGCGTCCATTTCTGCCGCCATCCGCCTCCGGCGCGCCGCCAGCACGGCGCCGATGAGCGCCCCGCCCCAGACCAGGAAGACGAAGACGCCGAGCCCGGCGGCGATCGGGCGCTCGAAAAAGGCGAGCAGGTCGCCATCCGCCTTGATCATCGAGGTGACGAAGGTGCGCTCGAACAATTGCCCGAGGATGAGGCCGAGAATGATCGGCGCCATCGGGAAACCGTTGTCCTCCATGACCCAGCCGAGCAATCCGATGACCAGCATCAGCGCGATGCCGAAGGACGAGGACGTGAGGGCGAACGAGCCGACGATGCAGAAGGTCAAAACCAGCGGCAAGAGGATGCGGCGCGGCACGCTCAACACCGTGCGGGCCACCTTCACCGTCGCCCAGCCAAGCGGCAGCATGACGATGTTGGTCAGAATGAAGATCATGAACACCGCATAGATGAGCTGCGGGTTGATCAGGAACACGGTCGGACCCGGATTCATGCCCTTCATGTACAGGACGCCGATGACGATGGCGGTGATGGAGTCGCCGGGAATGCCGAAGACCAGTGCCGGAATCCACGAGCCGCCGACCGCCGCATTGTTGGCAGAGGACGCATCGACCAGGCCCTCGACGCTGCCTTTCCCGTATTCCTCCGGCGTCTTTGAAAACCGCTTGGACACGGCATAGGCCATCCAGGCGGCGATGTCGGCGCCCGAACCGGGCAAGGCGCCGATCACCGTGCCGAGCGCCGAACTCCTGAGGATGTTCCTCGGGTATTTCCGCAAAATGCCGCCCATGCCCTTGAACAGGGGACCGCGCGTCGGCGGCACCTGCGGCACCGGGTCCGAATGGAGGCGAATGGCGCCGCGTAGGATTTCGCCGATGGCGAACAGTCCGATCATCGCCGGCACGAATTCCACGCCGGCAAGCAGGTCGACGACGCCGAAGGTGAAGCGCGGATGGCCGGAGGCCGGGTCGAGCCCGACGGTCGACAGCGCGAGGCCGATGAACAGGGATACCGCCGCCTTCAGCGGATCGCGCGCCGCGATGAAAATGGCGCAGGAGAGCCCGAGTGTCGCCAGCCAGAAGAATTCGAACGAGGTGAAATTGAGGGCGAATTCGGCCAGGACCGGCGCGCACAGGATCAGAATGACGACGCCGAACAGCCCGCCGACGGAACTGACTGTCAGGGACACCCCGAGGCTGAGGTTGAGCTTGCCCTTGAGGGCGAGCTGGTGGCTGTCTTCGACATAGGCGGCCGAGGCCGGCGTGCCGGGCATCCTGAGCAGGGCACCCGGAATGTCGCCGGCATAGATCGCCATGCCGGAGGCGGCGACGATGGCGGCCAGGGCCGGCACCGGGTCCATGAAGAAGGTGACCGGCACCAGAAGCGCCGTCGCCATGGTGGCGGTGAGACCCGGCATGGCGCCGACGAACATGCCGAAAGCCGCGGCGGCGATGACGATGGCGATAACCTGGACGCTGAAGGCGAGCGATGCCGCCTGCGAGAGAACATCGAGCGAGATCATGTCACAAGACCCCGTCGAGAATGCCGCGCGGCAGCGGCACCTTCAGGACGAAGGAGAACAGCCACCAGCACATGCCCGTGCCGAGCGCGGCAAAGAACAGGGCCGCCAGCACGCGGACGCCGAACCACAACAGGATCACCGTCAGCATGACAAGCGAAACGGGAATGAAGCCGATCAGGTCGCCGAACAGGATCTGCATGAGAACGACCGCGATGATCAGCGCGCCTGAAATGGCGCCCCGCCTGTCCTTGAGGGCCGGCTGGATGGCGAACAGGACAATCGTGCTGCCGAGCCGGCGGGCGCGCAGGTCCCTGAGCGCCAGCAGCACGCCCGACACGATGAAGGCGACGCCGAGCAGCGACGGCAGCAGCGCCGCGCCGTAGGGCTGGCCCGGAAAGGACGGGAAGCCCGAGGCGGCATAGAGCATGTAGGCGCCCAAAACCGCGCAAACCGCGCCGAGAACGGAATCGGCGATCTGCATTCTCTCCTCCCGGAGCATCGGACGGTTCTGACGGATCGCCGCCGCGCTCCAATTCAGCTCCCGCCGGCGATCCTGGCGCGATTCCGCACCGATTGCCCGCCATCGCGGCAAAGGGTGGGCAGCACGGGTGCAGACGGCGCGGGGCGCCCGTAGGCGCCCCGCGACATGGGGTCTAGGTGGCGAGGCCAGCGGCGGCGAGAGCTTCGCCCATCACCTTGTCGGTCTGGGCCATGAAGGCGGCATGTTCGGCCGGCGCCAGGTACTTGATGCCGAAGCCGCGGCCGCTCATGAACTCGACGAATTCCGGATCGACGACGATCTCGGCGAGGGCCGCGGAGACGGCGTCGATGGCTTCCTGCGGCATGCCGAGCGGGCCGCCGATCGACCGCCAGGTGGCGAGCGTGAAGTCCATGCCGTTCTCCTTGAGCGTCGGCACGTCCGGATAGGAGGCGACGCGCTCGTCGCCCATCAGCGCCAGGTTGACGGCGCGGCCGGCGTCGACCATGGCCTTGGTCTCGGCCAGCGAGGCGGTGACGATGTCGATGCCGCCGGCAACCAGGTCCTGCATGGCGGGAGCCGAGCCTTCGGACGGAACCCAGGTGACGTGATTGGCTGCAAGACCCAAGGCCAGCATCCAGCCGACCAGCGCCAGATGCCAGATGCCGCCCTGGCCGGTTCCGGACGCCTTGAACGTACCCGGCGCCGAAGCCTTGATCGCCGCGCTGAGCGCCTTGATGTCCTTGTATTCGGAATTGGCCGAAACGGTCACGCCCGGGTTGTCGGCGTTGTAAAGGCCGAGCGGCGTGTAGTCGGCCGGCGTCAGGTCGGTCAGGCCGACCCAGTGCATCATGGCGATTTCCACCGTCACCGTGCCGATCGCATAGCCGTCGTTCTTGGCGTTGGCGATGGCTGAGTGGCCGACCACGCCCGAACCGCCGGTGCGGTTGACGACGTTGAAGGTCTGGCCGAGCCGCTTTTCCAGCAGAGCCGCGATCATGCGGCCCGTCGCGTCGGTGCCGCCGCCGGCGCTCCACGGGCAGATCAGTTCGACCGGACGAGTCGGGTAGTCGGCGGCAAGGGCCGAGCCGGGCAGCAGGCTCAGGGCGCCGAGGCCGGCCGCTCCCTTCAGAACCGTGCGGCGATTGAGAGTGTCGAATGTCGTCATGTGAAGTCCTCCCGATTTCACGTCTGTGTCCGCCCCTATGGCAAAGGGCGTGTTCGCCTATGCGGCGGGTTCGTGTCCGCCGACAGGAACGGCGTGGTGGCGGCACCACCTCCTCCCGAGGCTCCGCCTGCCTGCCGGCGCCTAAGAGTATGTGCGACGCCGGCTTGCCCATTGGGGCAATTGTTTTCGATCTCGGTGTCCCACCCCAGATCGCGTCATCCGGGAACCGGGTCAGGCGCGCGTCCAAGCCTTTAGGACACAAGAAATCACATGACAATTTGCAGCTAGTATACAAGATATTTGCTTCTAGTATACAAGATATTTCTGAACCGGCTGCTGTCGACGCTGCGGGCGCCGCCCGCGCCGAGCCTTGGCCGATCGCCGCCGCGCCCACCATGCCGACTTCCGTCGGGGCATAAAAAAGGGCGGGTCGATGCCCGCCCTTCCCAGAATTTCCGAAATTCCGCCTTGGGTCATGCCACGTTTTGATCGAGTCAAAACGCAGACCCAAGTCTTTGAGCGGTCGCATGTTCGAACCGGAAAAGTGGTGTCCACTTTTCCTGAACATGCTCTAGGCATGCATTTCCTCGTAGCGCTCGAGCACCGAGCCGTACCAAGCCGTGCCGCGCGTCGCGCCGCCAAGCTGCTGGAACAGCTCCGCTTCGGCGGATTCGGGCAGCAGCGCCTCGAACACGTCCCAACCCGAGGCGTCGGGTTTATTCTCGAAGCCGAGGACCTGGCCGTGCAATCCGGAGATCAGCGGCACCAAGGCGCCGGAGAACACGGTCGGCACGTCGATGGCGATCCTGCGGATGGGCTGGAGCACGCGTGTCCCGGCCGTTTCGAACGCTTCCTTGACGCCCGCCCTGCCGGCGGTGTGGAAGGCGAAATCGGAGCTGTCGACCGCGTGATACTTGCCGTCCTTCAGGGTCACGCCGATATCGACCACCGGATAGCCGTTCGGCCCTTCGCCAAGCGCATCCTTGGCGCCCGCTTCGACCGATGGGATGTAGTTGCGCGGCACGGTGCCGCCCTTGATCACCTCGGCGAACGTGAAGCCGGCGCCGCGCTCCAGCGGCATCACGTCGATGACGATATCGGCGAACTGACCGGCGCCGCCCGACTGCTTCTTGTGGCGGTAGTGGATCTCGATCTTCTTGGCGATCGTCTCGCACAGGGCCGGCTGCAATGGTTCGGTCACGACCTGCACACCGAACACGTCGTCGAGCCGTTCGACGATGCGGCGCTGATGCAGCGGCCCCTGCGTCGACAGGACGGTCTTGCCGGTGCGCTGGTCCTGCGTCAGCGCCATGCCCGGATCGATTTCGATAAGCCGGGCGAGCGCCGAGGACAGGCGGGCGTCGTCGCGGTCGCTGGCCGGGGAGATCAGGTTCCTGAAGGTCGCGCCGCGCGGCTTGGCCCATGCAGGCAGGTCGAGCGTGCCGTCATGCCCGTAGATCGGGGCGGTGAGCGCAAGGTGGTCGGATTTGACCACCAGCCCGATTTCACCGGCCGACAACGCGCCGAGCGTGGTGCGGGCATCGAGATCGACAACGCCGCCGACATTGTTGCCCGCCAGCTTCTGGCCGGGGCCGACGCCATTGGCGACGGCGCGCAACAACACGACCTTGCCCAGGTGCTTGACGTTGTCGGCGAAGGCGCCGACGGCGACCGCGTCGGTGCCGAGGCCAAGGCGCGCGATCAGCGCCTCGATGCCGGGCGCTTCGTGGCGCAGCGATTTCATCAGCCGAACCATGCCGTTGCGATGCGCGGCGGCGCCGAGGAAGGCCGGGATCAGGTCGTGATGCTGCAGCGCCTTGGTCGCGACTTCGTAGACCTCGTCCGAAGTCGGCTTCTGGTCCTCGATCAGCTCCTCGAGCAGGTGATCGTCAAAATCGGCGAGGTGGTCGAGCAGTTCGGCCCGCGCCTCCTGCTCGCGCGCGCGCATGGCCGGTGGCAGCTCGACCAGCGCCGAACGTTCGCCCTCGTTGTACTTCCAGGCACGCTCCGAAATCAGGTCGATCGCGCCGACGATGGTCGAACCTTCCCGGATCGGGATCTGCCTCAGAACGATGGCATGGCTGCAATAGGTCTGCAGCGCTGCGGTGATATCGCTCGTCCGGTCGGTCGCAGCATCGATCTTGTTGATGTAGATGTAAGTGGGTAGCCCGGCTTCCTCCAGAAGCCTCAGATAGGGCGCGGCCAACACGGCGGCCTCGGCTTCGGCCGGCACGCACAGAACGGCCGCATCGGAAGCCGCCAGCGCCGGCGGAATGAGCGAAAGATTGTGGGTGCCGCCAGGGCAGTCCAGAATCGCCCATGGTTCGTCCATGTAGGTGAAGCGGGTGACCGCCGCTTCGCCATAGAGCTCGAGCCGGCGCGGCTTTTCGTCGTCCAGCGATGCGAGGGCCTGGACGAGCGTGGTCTTGCCCGCCTGTGACGGCCCCAGAATAGTTACAACCCTCATGCGACTAGCCTCTCCCTTGGTTCGATGCGCTTCGCCGGCGCTTTTTCGGCGACAACTCTAGCCGGATTGAAGCCGCCCCGTCACGCCGGCGCGGCGATTGGTCCCAAACATGTGTTAAAAAAGGTACAAACTGAACCCAACCCCCTGCAAACACTATTATTATCGCAGCGCGGAAAGGTGCAAATCCCCCGCCGCCGAGATCATGTCACTATAATGAACCTCAAAGCGTCGCCCTTGCGCAAGGTCAAGGCGCAGGCGGTGGGGGATCCGCTCGGCGACCGGCGCGGACCGGGTGGGCGGACCGCTCCCTTGCCCCCCCACGGCAGAGATCGGCGCAGCGCTGCGTCAGCCGGCCAGATGCCCGCGCCTTTCGGCCCGCTGCTGCGCCCGGATCGCCAACTCGGTCACGGCAAAGGTATGGGCTTGCGGGCAGGCCGTCTCGCCGCGGTCGCGCACGTCGTCCGCGAGCTGGCGGAAATAGGGCAGCTCGGCCGTCGCGCAGTCGACATACTCGTAGTCCTTGCCGTTGACGAGAAAGAGGTGGTCGATGCCGGGCCGGCCCTTGAGGTCGACATATTTCCTCAGTTCGATCTGCCCTTCCGTGCCGTAGAGGAACAGCCGCCCGTCGCCCCAGTTCGGCAGCGCCTCGGCGGTGTACCAGTCGACGCGGACATAGCCCTGCGTCTTGCCGGCCTTGAGGTTGAGTTCGCCCCAGTCCTCGAATTTCGGCAGGCCGGGATTGGCGAAATTGCCGACGGCGGCATGGACGATCTCGGCGGTCGCGGCCCCGGCGAAAAAGAGGAACTGGTCGATCTGGTGGGTGCCGATATCGCCGAGAATGCCGCCATAGAGCGCCGGGTCGAAAAACCAGTCCGGGCGCATGTGAAGGTTGAGCCGGTGCGGTCCGGTACTCATGGTCTGGACGATTTCGCCGATGCGGCCGGCGCGGACGAGTTCGGTCGCCCGGGTGACGGCCCGGACCTCGAAGCGCTCGGAGAAATTGACCGACCAGATGCGCCCGGTTGCGGCGACAACGGTGCGGATCGCGGCCAGTTCGTCGAGCGTCAGGCAGCCCGGCTTGTCGACCATGACGTCCTTGCCATGCCGCATGGCCTCGATGGCGAGCATGGCACGCTCGGCCGGAGGCGCGGCGATCAGGAACAGGGGCACGGTCCTGTCGTCGAGCAGGCGCTGGCGCGTGTCGAAACGCTCGGCGGCGGGGAAACGCTTCATGAAGCCGGCGAGCGGCTGCGGCTCGCCTTCGGTCCAGTAGCCGGCCAACTCGCAGCCAGCGTCGAGCATGCCTTCGGACATGCCATAGATATGTCGGTGATCAAGGCCGATGGCGGCAAAGCGCAAACCTGTCATGTCTCCCCCTCGCCCCGTCGCTGCGCGGGGGACGCCTTGTTTTTTAAAGCCTGGAAATGGTCAGCCCGCCGTCGACATTGACGATCGAGCCGGTCGCGAACATCATGTCGGGCCGTGTCAGGGCGCAGACGGCGGCGGCGATGTCGGTGCCTTCGCCCCAGCGCCGCGCCGGCACCAGCCCGTCGGCGATCAGCGCGTCGTATTTCGCGGCCACGCCAGCCGTCATGTCGGTGCGGATGATGCCGGGCCTCACCTCGAACACGCCGATGCCCTCCGGCGCCAGCCGTGCCGCGAAGCCCTGCGCCGCCATAGCGAGACCGGCCTTGGACACCACGTATTCGACGCGGTTGAGCGACACCATTTCCGCCGAGCAGGAGGTGACGAAGATCAGCGACCGTCCCGGCCTCGTCCCCGAAGCCAGCATGCGCCGCGCCACCTTCTGCGCCAGGAAGAACGCCCCGCGCAGGTTGACGCCCATCACCGTGTCGTAGTTCTCAGGTGTCGTCTCGAGGATATCGAGCCGCCGGGGCGGCGCGATGCCGGCATTCGAAACCAGAACGTCGACCGGACCGAGCGCCGTTTCCACATCGTCGAGCGCCCTGTCGTGATCGGCAAGTTCGTCAACCCGTCCAGCGACATACGCGACGCGCGTGCCATGCGCGGAAAGCCGCGCCAGCGCGGCCTCGGACACCGCGTCTAGCGCCGATGTGCCGGTGATGGCGACATCGAACCCGGCCATGGCCAGCCCTTCGGCCACGGCCAGCCCGATGCCCCTGCGGCCGCCGGTGACCAGCGCGATACGGCGTTCGCCCGTTTCCGTCATGTCGCGCCCTCCCTAGATATTGAAGAAGGTCGGATAGGTCTCGCCCCTGGCGAGCCGCCCGACCACGAGCGCCAGTTCGCGCATGTGATAGTCGCCCCACATCGTCGCCTCGCCGGACGGGTTCCGGCGGCCCGGCTGCACATGGTCCCAGCCATTGGGCCGGTGATATTGCGAATGCAGCACCAGCCCCTGATGGTTGGGGTCGGCCGACAGATAGGACGGCCCGAGCAGCGTGTCGAGCACGGTGAGGCCGGCCTGCATATAGGTCTCGGCGTCGTCGCGGCCGCTGGCCTCGAGCCACTTGCAATAGCGGATGAGGCCTTGCGCGCCGATGGCCGCCGCCGAGGAATCGACCGGCTCGATGTCGTTGTCCGGTTCGGACGGTCGCTCGTAGATGCTGCCCATGTCCTTGAGCCCCGGCGCGCCGGTATCCCAATAGGGAATGCCGTCGGTGGCGGTGTGCGCGATGTAGAAATCGCATGTGGCGGCGGCGGCATTGTCGAACAGGTCGACGATTCCGGCCTTGCCGCCGAATTCGGCAAGATCACCCTCGTCCACCGCGTCGAGCCATTCGAGCAGTTCGGCATAGCCGGCCATGGCCCAGCTCAGGCCGCGCGTCCAGGTCGAAAAGCCGGAATAGCCCTGCTGCGTGCCGACGCAGCGGAAGGCGCCGCTTGCCGTATTGAAGATCGCTTCATGGGCGGTGCGGCCGCGTTCGTCCCAGATGTCACGTCCTTCGCCCCAGAACAGATTGTAGTCCGCCGTGGCCCTGGCATGGGCGACGAGCCTCCCGATCAGCGGGATGACGGCATCGCCCTCGCCCTTCATGACATGACCGAGCTGATGGCCGAGTGCCAGGACCCTCAGGGTGCGCATGGTGTCGATGAACAGCGAGTGCGGCCCGTTGAACGAATGGATGAAGCCGGCGCCATCGCCGAGATCGGTCCAGCGCCGCGCCTGTACGGCGGCCGAGCATTTGAGCGCCAGCTCACAATATTCCTTCTGCCACTCGTTATGCGGCAAACGGCCTTCCTTCATCAGCCGCAGCACGTTGCCATAGGTCGAGACCTGGTTGAAGCCGTGGTCGTGCACGCCAAAATGGGTGATATGCGCCGGCATGTCGGTGCGGGTCCGCGTCAGCCCCAGCGCCAGATAGCGTTCCTCGCCGGTCGCGTCGAACTGCAGGATCGCCGAGCCGAACTCGAAGCCCTGCGTCCAGTCGGTCCAGCCGCGCGGCTTGTACTGGCCGGCCACCGTATGCACCGGCGCGCCGCCGGCACGGTCGAGATTCCGGTCGATGGAAAGGATCTTGGGGCCCGAGGCGGCCCACATGGCTTCGATCGCCGGCAACAGTCTTTCCGGTGTCAACTGGGCATTGATCTGCATCTTTGTTCCCTCGATATGCTATGGACCGCGCGGATTCCGCAAAGGCCGCGACGCCCGCTCGTTCCGTCTGCCGATCCCGCCCGGCCGCAGGCTGACATGGTGACAATCGTCACGCCGGACTTGACTCCTTAAGGGCGACGACACTAACACTACCAACCAGTAAGTAACAAGATGGCTTCGGGGGAAGCGATGGCGGAAATGGGACGCATCGGCATCATCATGCACGGCGTGACCGGGCGCATGGGAATGAACCAGCACCTCATACGTTCGATCCTGGCCATCCGCGACGCGGGTGGCGTGGTCCTTTCCGACGGCTCGTGCGTCATTCCCGACCCGATCATCGTTGGCCGCGACGCCGGCAGGATCGAACGGCTGGCGAGGAAATACAGCATTGCCCGCTGGACTACCGATCTCGACGCGGCCTTGGCCAATCCCGACGACACGATCTTTTTCGACGCCGCCTCGACGGCGCTGAGGCCGACGCTGCTGCGCAAGGCCATCGACGCCGGCAAGCATGTCTATTGCGAAAAGCCGGTCTCCGAAAGCCTCGCCGAAGCGGTGGACATCGCCCGCTACGCCAACAGGGCCGGCGTCAAGCACGGCATCGTCCATGACAAGCTCGACCTGCCGGGCTTCGTCAAGCTCAAACGGTTGCGGGATTCGGGGTTCTTCGGCAGGATACTCTCGGTCAAGGGCGAGTTCGGCTACTGGGTCTTCGAGGGCGACTGGATGCCGGCCCAGCGCCCGAGCTGGAACTATCGCGCCGAGGACGGCGGCGGCATCGTCTCGGACATGCTGTGCCATTGGCGCTATGTGCTCGACAATGTCGTCGCGCCGGTCCAATCGGTCTCCTGCACCATCGCCACCCACATTCCCGAGCGCTGGGACGAGAAGGGCGACCGATACAAGGCGACCGCCGACGATGCCGCCTACGCCACCTTCAAGCTCGAAGGCGACATCGTCGCCCATATCAACTCGTCCTGGTGTACCCGCGTGCGCCGCGACGATCTCGTCACCTTCCAGATCGACGGCACCCATGGTTCCGCCGTCGCCGGCCTGCACAAGTGCTGGACCCAACATCGCGTCAACACGCCCAAGCCCGTGTGGAATCCGGACGAACCGCAACGCCTCGACTTCCTCTCCGACTGGGAGGAGGTGCCCGACAACATGGTGCTCGACAACGGTTTCAAGGTGCAGTGGGAACAGTTCTTGCGGCATGTGCTCGAAAACGCCCCGTGGAAATACACGCTCGCCGAAGGCGCCAAGGGCGTGCAATTGGCCGAGGCCGGCTATCGCAGCGCCCGCGAACGGCGCTGGGTCGACCTCGAAGACCTGGAGATCTGAGATGTCTGATCACGTTTCTTCCCGCGGGATCGGGGCGGCCGCAAGGCCGTTCCGATCCTTCGCGCCCTTGCGCAGCGCGACCTGAAGCGACAGACGCCCGAACCATGATCGGACCCGACCGCATTTCCCTCAACACCGCGACCCTGCGCCAGCAATGGTCGCTAGCCGAGTGCATCGAGGGCTGCGCCCGTCACGGTTTCGGCGGCATCGCTCCCTGGCGCGACAAGCTGCATGAAATGGGCGTCGATGCCGCCGCCCGCGCCATCCGGGAAGCGGGACTCGCCGTCTCCGGCCTGTGCCGCGGCGGCTGGTTCACGGCGGAGGGCAGCCTCACCCAGGCCGTGATCGACGACAATCGCCGCGCCGTCGACGAGGCGGTTGCCATCGGCGCCGAGTGCCTTGTCTTCGTCGTCGGCGGCCTGCCCAACGGCTCGCGCGACATGCCGGCGGCCCGCGCCCTTGTCGAGGATGGCCTGGCGCGAACGCTCGACCATGCCCGCGCCGTCGGCATGAAGCTCGCCATCGAGCCCCTGCACCCGATGTATGCCGCCGACCGCGCCTGCGTAAACACGACACGGCAAGCGCTCGACATCTGCGACCGCCTCGGTCCCGGCATCGGCGTCGCACTCGATGTCTACCATATCTGGTGGGACCCCGAGATCGAGGCCCAGATCGTCCGCGCCGGCAAGGACCGAATCATGGCCTTCCATGTCTGCGACTGGCTGGTGCCGACAAAGGACATGCTGACCGATCGCGGCATGATGGGCGATGGCGTCATCGACATCCCGCACCTCAGGCATGCTGTCGAGGCGAGCGGCTTTGGCGGCCTGATCGAGGTCGAGATCTTTTCGGCCGACAACTGGTGGAAGCGTGACGCCGACGAGGTCGTGCGGACCGTCGCCGATCGCGTTGCGCGGTTTTGCTGATGCAGACGCTTTCGCCCGCGGACATGAAGAATCCTGTTTCGCACGGCGCCGGCACGCCTCGCATGGGCTGCCCTGGCGCGCAGTGCGCCGCAATTCCGCCCGGCTAACCTCGGCGAACCGGCGTGGAAAACGGGGCGAGGCCGGGAAACCGGTATTGACCCTTCCGATCATCGAATGTAACCTACTGGTAGGTAATATGGGAGGATTCCAATGAACAGAACTGCAGTAAACGCCTTGCTTGCCGGCACGACGCTGGCCTTTGCCATGGGCGCCGGCGCGGCCGTCGCGGCCGACTGGCAGCCGGACCGGCCGATCAACATCATCGTGCCGTGGGCCGCTGGCGGTTCCACCGACCAGGTGACGCGCGTTGTAGCGCCGCTTCTCGAAGCAGCGCTCGGCACCCCGATCGTCATCGTCAACCAGCCGGGCGCTTCGGGCTCGATCGGCACGGGTGAAGCGCTCAAGGCGCCGCGTGACGGCTACACCTGGACCGCCAACGCCATCGCCAATAATGCGACCTATGCGATCTCCGGCATGCTCGAAGACACCAGCATCGACGACTATCGTATCTATCTGCACGTCGCCAACGTGCCGGTGGTCAGTGTCAATGCCGATTCCGAGTACCAGGATTTTGCCACTCTGCTCGAGGACCTGAAGACCAAGGAAATCACCGTCGGCACCGCCGGCGCGACCTCCTCGGGCGGCATGGCCCTGTCCGCGATCAACGACGCGGTGGAAGGCGGCCTCGCCGCACGCATGGTCACCTATGACGGCGGCGCCCCGGCGGTTCTGGCCGCCGCGTCGGGCGAAGTCGTCGTGACGACCCAGCTCGCCGTCGAGCAGACCGAGCAAATCCGCGCCGGCATGATCCGCCCGCTCACCGTTCTTTCCGACACGCCGCTGACGGTCGAAGGGCTTGACCCGGTGCCGCCGATCACCGACTTCATCCCGGACTTCCCGGTTGCCGCCGACTATTTCGGCGTGTTCATTCCGGTCGGGGGCCCGCAGGAGGTCTATGACACGGTCGACAAGATCTGGGCCGAAAAGATCATGACCTCGCCCGAACTCCAGGCCTATGCGAATGCGGGTGGAGCAGTGTTCGCTCCGAGCTATGGCGACGAGGCCTACAACCGCGCCATGCCGGTCGTGATCCATGAAGCCTGCGCCCTCAAGGGCCGTGGCGAAGCCGTTCGCGACCCTGCCGACTTCGGCATCGATTGCGCGGCCGAGTGAGCCTGTAGCTGCAGGGGCACACATGTGCCCCATCCGCCAAAACGGGGCGGTCGCCTTGTTCGCAAGGAGACCGCCCATTTCATGGCAATATTTGACTCCGGATCGACTGCATGCGCTGCTTGCAGAAGCGGTCAGGGGGGACTGATGATCGACAAACGTATCCTTGACAGCGCAGTTGCCGCGATCCTGATGGCGATCGGGCTCGCCATGCTCTGGGGCGGCGCAACGATGGACCGCCTTGAGATTCGGCGCATCCACCCGGCCTCCATTCCGGGTCTGGTGCCGATGTTTCTCGGCGCCGCGATCTTCATTCTCGCGTTCGTGATCTTCCGGGTCAGTCGCAGGCAGGCCCGGGCCGACACGGACGACGCGGAGAACAGGGTTCTGTCGGGCGAAGTGCGCAGTTTTGCCGTAGTTGTGCTCCTTGCTGCCATTTATGCCCTCGTCCTTGTCGGCACCCTTCACTTCTGGCTCGCATCGAGCCTTTTTGTTTTCACATTCATCATGGTTGCGGAATGGCCGCGGCTCGGGACACAAACCGCCAGGCTGAAGTCCGCGGCGGCGGCGGCGGCGGTTGCCGTCATCGTAACCGGAGCCATTTCCTACATGTTCGAACAAGGCTTCCTGGTGCGCCTGCCATGACCGCTACACTTGACGCCCTGGCGAACGCATTCGTCTCCATGGCGACGCCCACCATGATGTTCCATGTCGTCTGGGCGACGCTGCTCGGCATTTTCGTCGGCGCCCTACCCGGCCTGACGGCCACGATGGGCGTAGCGTTGATGACCACGCTCACCTATTCGCTCGACCGCGATGCCGCCGTTCTGGTGCTGATCTGCATGTATGTGGGCGCCATCTACGGAGGATCGCGCAGCGCCATACTTCTCAATATCCCCGGCACGCCGGCCAGTGCCGCCACCTCGCTCGACGGCTTTCCGCTCGCCAAGCAGGGCAAGGCGGGTTTCGCCATGGGCATCGCTACGCTCGGCTCGGCACTCGGCACGCTTGTCGGCATCGTTCTGCTCGTTTTAATCGCGCCGCCATTGGCACAGGTGGCGCTGAAGTTCGGTTCGTTCGAATTCTTCTGGCTGGCGCTGTTCGGCATCGTCATTTCCGGCCAACTCACCAAGGCCGGACATCCGGCCAAGGGCTATCTCGCCGGCTTTATCGGCCTCAGCGTCGCCATGATCGGCGCGGATGGCATTCATTCCCATGTCCGATTCAACTTCGGCGTCACCGACATGAATGGCGGCATCGGCCTGATCCCGGCCATGGTCGGTGCCTTCGGCTTTGCCGAGGTGCTTTTCACCATGTCGCGTCCCGATGCCACCCTCGTCCAGCCCAAGCCCGAAAAGATCGATTTCGGCGCATTGTGGGGGCGCATTTGGGCCTATAGGCGAACCGTGGTGCAGTCGGGCGTCATCGGCACGTTCATCGGCATCATTCCCGGCGTCGGCGAGGATATCGGCGCCTGGGCGAGCTATGCCGCTGCCAAGCAGCATTCAAAGGAACGCGACCAGTTCGGCGAAGGCAGCTGCGAAGGCCTGACGGCCGCCGAGACCGGCAACAGCGCCGTGGTTCCGGGTTCGCTCATTCCGTCGCTGACCCTGGGCGTGCCCGGCTCGGCGGCGGCGGCCGTGCTGATCGCGGCACTCTACATCCACGGAATCCGGCCCGGCCCGATGATCATGATCGATCAGCCGACCTTCATCTATTCGATCGCGGTCATGCTGACCTTCGCCACAATCGCCATCGGCGTGTTCGGCCTCCTTTTGACACCGGTCTTCGTGCAGGTGCTGCGCGTTCCGCGCAACTACTTGATGCCGATCGTTTTCACCATGTGCGTGATCGGGCCTTTCGCCCTCACCCAGCGCGTCTTCGACATCTGGGTGATGTTCGTGTTCGGCATCATCGGCTACGTGCTAAGACGCCTCGATTATCCAATGGCGCCGCTCGTTTTGGGGATTATTCTCGGCGACCTGTTGGACAAGAGCCTCAGGCGTGGTTTGACATTGTCCAACGGAAGTCTCGAGCCGTTCTTCACACGGCCCATCTCGGCGGGCTTTGCCGTCGTCATCGTCGTCACGGTGCTGTTTTCCTTCCCGGCGGTGCGCCGCTGGTGGGCTGGCCTGACGCGGCGCGGCGGCAACGCCTCGGGGAGGGCCTGACAGGGACCGGAAGGAACGCACGACATGCATGGCAGCGCCGCCGGCCGCAAGGTCATCCGCAAGAAGCGCGGGCAAAGGGATTCCAACGCCTCGCGCGCCGCCATCCTGCAAGCGGCGCTGAACGAGTTCTCCTCTGCCGGATACGAGGGTGCCCGTGTCGACCGCATCGCCGAAAAGGCCGGCGTTTCCAAGCCCCTGCTCTACGACTATTTTGGTGACAAGGACGACCTCTACGCCGCCGCCCTGCGCGAGGCCTATGTCCAGATCCGCGAGGCCGAACTCGAACTGAGCCTTGAGGAACTGGCGCCGCGCGAGGCGATTCACGAACTGGTCGTGTTCACCTTCCGGCATTTCCGGCGACACCCATGGTTCATCGCCATGCTCAATACCGAGAATCTGAGGGGCGGCGGCACCGTTACCCGGCTGCACGACCGCCACGAGATCCAGTCCAAGCTGCTGCTGGCCCTTGACGACGTGCTCGCGCGCGGCAAGCGGGAAAACATCTTCCACCGCGACATCTCGCCGGTTCGGCTCTATCTCATCATCGCCTCGCTATGCTATTTCCCGGTCTCCAACCGTTTTACCCTCGCGGCGATCTTCGATCTCGACTGGGGCGATGAAGAATTCGGCCAGCACGCCGAAACCGTCGCCGAGATCGTCAACACCTGGCTAACCTCCGAACGCGCCGGCTGATCCGCCGGTCCCGCGGAAGTGCCGTCGCGCCGGCCGAATGGCTTATTCTGATCGCTCCGGTCGGAATTTCCTTTGTATTCCGTTCGTTAACCAGCGCCGCAACATTCCGCACCCCTGCCGCTTTCGATGCCCGGTCTTAACCGGCCGCAAGCATCCCGCCCGTATCGTTGCGGGAACAAGGAAAGCCGGTAGCCGAGTCTGCCGGCAGGGGACGTTGCCAAGCATGTCACTCTGGCAGGAGCTGATCGGAAATCTGGCAGTGGTGGCGCTCTCGGTCTTCGGCTGGGAGGTGCTGAACCAGCGTCTCGAGAAGACCCCGGTCGGTATTCGTCACCTGATTTTTGCCGTGATCATGGGCGTCAGTGCTGTCGTCTCGATGATGCTTGCCGTCCATATTCCCGGCGGCATCATCTTCGACCTTCGTTCCTCCATCATTGCCATTTCCGGCTTCTTCGGCGGTCCACTCGCCGGCCTTGTCTCGGGAGCGATCGCGGGCAGCTATCGCGCCTGGGCAGGCGGCACCGGCATGAGCGCCGGCTTGACCGTGATCGCCCTGGCTACTGGCGCCGGCATCGTCGGCAATGCGATGGCACACCAGCGGCCGAACGCGATCTGGCAGATACTGGCCCTGTCCGCCGCCGCCGCCGGCGCCATGCTGGTCGGCATGCTCTCTCTGCCCGGCTCGAAAGGACTGGTTGCCGTTACCGAATTCGGCTTGCCCGTTCTGGGATTGACCTTTGTTGCAACGCTCGTTTCCGGACTTATCATCCTGCAAGGCCGGCGACTTTCGGACGAGCGTCGCCTGCTCGTCGCCGCACTGCACCAGTCGCCGGATTTCCAGTACATCAAGGACCGTCAGAGCCGCTTCGTGGTCATCAATCAGCTCGCCGCGGAACGGCACGGCTTCAGCGACCCCGCCGAACTGCGCGGCAAGACGGATTTCGATATCTCCGAGCCACGGCATGCACGCGCCCTGCACGCGCAGGAGCAGTACCTGCTCGCAACGGGACAGCCGATCAAGGACCACGTTGAGAGCATAGAGGACGCCTACGGCGAGACACGATGGTTCTCCACTTCCAAATCGGCGGTGGTCGGCCGTGACGGCGACGTTGTCGGCCTGGTTGGCGTCACGCACGACATCACCCGGCAGAAGCGCACCGAATCCGACCTGACGCAGAGCCGCAACCTGCTGTCGGCGGCGCTGTCCGGCATGTCGGACGGATTGGCCATGTTCGATGCCAACGACGTTCTGATGTTCTGCAACGAGCGCTACCGGGAAATCTTCTCTCTGACCGCGCATCTTCGCATGCCGGGCACGCCGCTGCGCCGCATCCTCGAAGCGGTGGCCGAGGTCGGCGAGCAGGTCGGAATTCCCGAGGACAACGTCGAGGGCTGGATCGAGGCCGTCATCGATACGGTGCACAAAAAGACCGAACGCGAAGTCAATCTCAGCAACGGCCACTGGGTCCGGGTGCGCACCGGCCGCACTGAAGACGGCATTTCCATCGTCACGGTGTCGGACATCACCCAGGCCAAGCTGGCGCAGGAAGCGCTTCTGACCCTCACCGACCAGCTCAAGTCCCTCGCCGGCACCGACGGACTGACCGGCCTGCCCAATCGCAGGGCCTTCGACCAGACCCTGGACGATGAGATGAAACGCACCGCCGAATCCGGCGAACCTCTCAGCCTGTTGATGATCGATGTCGACTTCTTCAAGCCCTTCAACGACATTTACGGACATCTGGCCGGCGACGACTGCCTGAAGACCATCAGCAAGTGCCTGCAGCAACTCGTGCGCGAGCCGAGGGATGTCGCGGCACGTTTCGGCGGCGAAGAGTTCGCCATGATCCTGCCCGATACCGACGCCGACGACGCCCACTTCCTCGCCGAGGAAATCCGCAGTCTGCTCGCCGAACGCGCCATCGTCCATGGCGGCAACGTTCCGCCCTTCGTCACGGTCAGCATCGGCGTCGCCACCGTGGGCGCTCACGTCCGCCGCCGCAACCCGGCCGAGCTCGTCCGCCGCGCCGACGCGGCGCTCTATAGCGCCAAGCGGACCGGCCGCAACCGCACCGTCATCTGGAACGCCAAGACCATCGACACCAACAGCTCCGCCGCCTGAACGTGTCAAGCGCGATGCCGCCCGCCTTCGGTCGGTCATCGCAGTGTCGGCCGGCGCCCGTCCCAGCGGTTCGGATCACGACGCGTTCGATAGAAATTTTTGCAGGGCCGCGCCGATCTCCCTGACGAGGATGTCCTTTTTCAAGGATGCCACGCTCGGATGCTTGAGGATGTATCGGCTGAAACCGATCCCGATGAGTTGAATGAGAATCAGCCCGAAAACCTCTTCGCGCTGCTCTTTCGGAATCGTCGATAAAACCGCTTGGTCGACCTGTTTCCTGATGAAGTCGAAATAGCGCTGCCGCGCCACTTCGTGCGACACCGCCGAGCGCACCAGCGCCATGAGCGGATCGCTGTCGTCGGAACGCTCTCTGATGTCGATGAAATGGGCGACGATCGCCTCTCCCCGCTTGTCGGGCGGCACGGCGCTCAGATCCGGCAGCTGGATGTCGAGTTGTGCGGCCAGGGCGAACAGATCCGCCTTGCTGCCATAGTATCGCGCCACGATCGAGACGTTGATGTTTGCCGCCGTGGCGATGGCGCGCATCGTCGTCCGTTCGAAGCCGCGTTCGGCGAACAGGCGCCGCGCCTCGGCAAGGATGCGGTCCCTTGTTCCCTGAGAGCGCAAAGGCGCCGGCGGTTCCGCGTCCTGTCGCTCGGGAACGCGATCGACGGCCTGCCTCGGAAGTGCGCGCAGTCGCGCTTTGCTCGCCATGCGATTCCCGTCCGAATGCCCTGTGTTGCAACTCTACACCACTCCATCCAAATGTGCAAACACACGCTTGCAAACAGTCGTTCTCTTAGTAGGATGAGGACGTTGCATCAACGGCTGCGGCGGCGACGAGAGGCGTGCCTTGAACACCTGGTTCTCCGAACATGGCAGGGCGGTCGTCGCGCCGATCGGAGCCGCAAATGCCGCGGCGGCGCGGCCCGCCGGTTCCGCAGCCCGATCGCCATTCGGACGCCTGTTCGTCGGTGCGCCGAAATGAGTGAATTGCTGGTCGGCATCGATGTGGGTTCGACAACCGCGAAAATCGCGGTGCTCGACGCCGAAAAGAGACTGGTCCTTTCGGATTATCGCCGCCATTTCGGCGAACAGAGCCGCTGCACGGGCGACCTCATCGAACTGGTGGAGGCGCGCTTCCCGGCGGCAAGACTGCGCGTGGCGATGTGCGGCAGCGGTGGAAGGCTGATCGCCGATCATCTCGGGGTCGACTTCGTGCAGGAGGTCGTCGCCAATTCCATCGCCGTCAAGAACCTGCACCCGCAGGCGCGCACCGCCATCGAACTCGGCGGGCAGGAC
Source organism: Alphaproteobacteria bacterium (assembly GCA_018818925.1). Classification (GTDB taxonomy): domain Bacteria; phylum Pseudomonadota; class Alphaproteobacteria; order Rhizobiales; family Devosiaceae; genus JAHJQZ01. Next base: position 4,576 of record JAHJQZ010000122.1, on the reverse strand, counting down.
GCCAAGATCATTTTCTTCCATCCCGACCCGGCATCCGGGCAGCTCATCGCCTCCGACATGCGCATGAACGGGGTCTGCGCCGGCGGTACGGGCGCCTTCATCGACGAGATCGCCCAGCTGTTGCGGATACCGGTCGAGCAGTTCAACGGCTTCGCCGAGCGCGGCCGCCAAGTCTACCATGTGAGCGGTCGCTGCGGCGTGTTCGCCAAGACCGACATCCAGCCCCTGCTCAACCAGGGCGTCGACAAGGCGGACCTGGCGCTGTCGACGCTCAATGCCGTCGCCAAGCAGACCATTGGCGGGCTGGCGCAGGGAACGACGATTCGAGCCCCGGTGGTGTTCGAGGGCGGGCCGCTCACCTTCAACCGGCGCCTCATCGACATCTTCGCCGAGCATCTCCAGCTCGAAAGCGACCAGGTCGTCGTCCCGGAACAGCCAGAGGTGATCGTCGCGATCGGCTGCGCCCTGGCAACCCTCACCCCGCTGATGGATCATGCGCGCACCCACAGCGCCGAAGCGCTCATCCGGCTTCTGGGCACGAGGCCGAAGGCGCAGCACGCGGAGGCGTCGCAGTCCGGCCGGCCGCTGTTCACCAGCGACGCCGAGGCGGGCGATTTCTTCAGGCGCCACCATCCGCCACAGGAAATCCGCACCATTCCGCCGAACCGCGGCCGCCTGGACGTGACGCTCGGCATCGATTGCGGTTCGACGACGAGCAAGTTCGTCTTCCTCGACGAGGACGAGCACATCATCGCCTCCTACTATGCCAACAACAGGGGGGCGCCGCTCGACGTCTTGCGCGCCGCCCTGATCGAGACAAGGGACTCGGCCCGGGCGCGCGGCACGGAACTCAACATCATCGGCGCCGGCACGACCGGCTACGGCGAAGACCTGTCGGCCGCCGCCTTCCATGCCGATCATCACGCCGTCGAAACCATCGCCCATGCGCGCGCCGCGCTCAAATACCAGCCCGATGCCTCCTTCGTGCTCGACATCGGCGGCCAGGACATGAAGGCCATCTTTCTCAACCACGGCATCATCACGGGCATCACCCTCAACGAGGCTTGCTCGAGCGGATGCGGCGCCTTCATCGAGACCTTCGCCGCCAGCCTCGGCGTGCCGGTCGAGGACATCGCCGAACGGGCGTTCCGCAGCAAGGCGGCGTCGGATCTCGGCAGCCGCTGCACGGTGTTCATGCGCTCGCGCGTCGTCACCGAGATGAAAGACGGCAAGTCCGTCGACGACGTGCTCGCGGGGCTGTGCCGCGCCATCATCCAGAATGCCTTTACCAAGGTGATCCGGCTCCACAGCCTCGACGCGCTCGGCGACCATATCGTGGTGCAGGGCGGCACGTTCAGGAACGACGCCATCCTGAGGGCCATGGAACTGCACACCGGCAGGCAGGTGACCCGCGCGCCGCACGCCGAGTTCATGGGCGCGATCGGCATCGCCCTTCTGACCCGGGAGCGGCACCGGGCCGAGCGCGCCAGTACCTTCATCGGCCTCGACCGGCTGGATAACCTCTCCTACCGCGAGGAGACGATTGCGCCCTGCCCGTGCTGCGCCAACCATTGCAGCCGCAGCCTGGTGCGCTTTGCCGACGGCACCCATTACGTGCGCGGCAACCGATGCGAACGTGGCGAAATCATCGGCGAGATGTCCGACGACAGCTTCCGCGAGAAGGTGAAGGCGGCAACAAGGCGCATCGAGAGCGTGCCCAATCTCGTAGAAGAGCGCGAACGCAACATCTTGAAGCGCTACCAGGTCAACGAGCTCTCGGCGCCACGCGAGCTCACCATCGGCATGCCGCGCGCACTCGAGATGTGGCTCAGGCTGCCGTTCTGGCGCGGCCTGTTCACCGCGCTCGGCTTCACCGTCAAAGTCTCGGAGAAAAGCAGCTACGAGCAATACGAAAGCGCGCTGTCGAGCATCCCGTCGGACACCATCTGCTTTCCGGCCAAGCTGGCTCACGGGCATTTCCAGTCGCTCGCGGCCTATGGCGTGGATCGCATCTTCGCGCCGGTCATGCTCAGCGGCCTGTCGCCGTTCAGAGATGTGCCCGTGGACTTCCCCTGCCCCGTTCTGGCCGGCTACCCGCTCGTGCTGAAGACAAACGTTGAAACCCCGATCATGGTGGATGCGCCGACCTTCGTCTGGAAGAGCCAGGCCATGCGCGAACGCCAGCTGGCGCGATACTTCCAAACGAGCTTCGGCATTGCGCCGGCGGCGACGCGGGCCGCCATCGCCGAAGCCGATCGCTGTCAGGGCGAATTCGAGATGGAGATGTACCGGCGCGCCGGCGAGGTCATCGACAAGGTCGCGGCAAGCGGAGGCTTCGCCCTCGTTTTGTGCATGCACCCCTACCACAACGACCCGCTCGTCAATCACCATGTCGGCAAGTACTTCACCCGCCTCGGTGTGCCGGTGATCCCGTCCGATGCGGTGCCGGGCCTTGACAGCGAGGCGCTCGGCGATCTCGAGGTTCGCGTCAACAGCACCGTTCAGGCCAAGCTCTATGCGGCGGCAAAGATCGCGGCCCGGCACCCCAATCTCGAACTCGCCCAGATTACCAGTTTCGGCTGCGGCCACGACGCCATCATCACTGACGAAATTCAGCGCGTGATGCAGCGGGCGGGCAAACAGGCGCTGCTCCTCAAGCTCGACGAGAGCGACGCCAGGGGACCGCTGCGCATCCGCATCACCTCTTTTATCGAGACGGTGCGCGAGCGCCGCCAGTCGAGGCAGCCGACGCCCGCCAACGGACACAAGCTTCCGCCGATCTTCACCAGGGCGGACCGGCGCCGCCGCACGATCATGCTGCCCAATCTCAGTCCGGGCTTTTCCAGGCTGGTCGGCGCGGTCGCGGACGCCCGCGGCGTGCGGACCCGGGTCCTGCCGCTTGCCGACGAGCGCGCCTTGGCGCTGGGCAAGCGGCACCTTAACGGCGATATCTGCTTTCCGGCACAGGTGAACCTCGGAGAGTTCCTGCGCTACGTCGAGCGCGAGCGCCCGAAAAGCAGCGAGATCGCGTTCGGCATGCACCAGAACTGCAAGGACTGCCGTGCCGGCCAATATGCCATGCTGGCGCGCAAAGCGCTCGACGTGGCGGGTCTTGCCGACGTTCCCATCGTCACCTCGGGCGACGAGATCGGCAAGCTGCACCCCGGTTTCCGGCTCGACGCGCGCATGCAGTACCGCCTGGTCTACGGCCTGACCGTACTCGACGCCCTCGAAAGCCTCAAACGCAGCACCGGGCCTTACGAAATTCACCCCGGCGCGGCGCGGGCCGCCTATGACGAGGCCGTCGAGGCGCTGTGCCGGGCGGTGCCGCACAGCGCCAAAGGCACGTTCGCCGTCCTCGCGGACGCCGTCAGGGCGTTCAATGCCATTCCGGTCGACGACCGGGTGCGCAAGCCGCTGGTGGTATTGATGGGCGAAATCCTGATGGCGGCGCACTCGGTGGCGAACTATCGCCTCGAAGACTATCTGACGGCGCACGGCATGGAGGTGCAGGGCCCGCGCTTCATCGACTTCTTCAACCGCGACTTCCTCGTCAAGCAGGAAGAAACCGACCACTTTTTCGGCGAGCATTCCTTGGTGACGTCAATGATCAACAAGGCGACCATAGGGATCATCGAACGCGCCCTCCGGCGCAGTGAGCAAATCATGGCGCGCTACGCACGCTATCGCAGGCGTCCGGCCACCAGCGAGCTGTTCGACGTGACCAGGCCGCATTTCGACAAGATCCATTGCGCCGGCGAAGGCTGGCTGATCGCCGGCGAAATCCTGCACGCGGCCGCTCACGGCACCCACAGTTTCGTCATAGTCCAGCCCTTCGGCTGCCTGCCCAACCACGTCTTCGGCCGTGGCATGGCCAAGTTCGTCAAGGACCGGTATCCGCATATCCAGGTACTGTCTCTCGACTTCGACCCCGACACCAGCATGGCCAATATCGAGAACCGCCTGCAGATGCTGGTCATGAATGCCAAGGAGCTCGAGCTCAGCCTCAAGCCAGCGAGACCCGAGGGCCACCCGGTACCCAAAGCCATCACCGAATCGGCCGAAGCCTGACAGGTGAACGGCGCTGCGGCCGGGGATCGCCGGCCGCCGCAAGGCCTGCTTCCGGGTGTCGCGCCAATCAGGACCGTTCGACCAGATGTCGCCGCGGCGCCAGCGGCGTCAGGATCGCGTGACAGATCATGAAAGGTCGGCGCTTGCTGCTCCGCGGAGCCGTCGCATGAAGTGGGACCGGCTGTGGCAAAGCGAAGCCGGCGGTCCGCGTCGGGCGGGCCGCCGTTCAGCGGGAATATGGAATAGCGATAAGGGCCGGCCGGCCTTGGTCATGACCTCGTTATAGGTCTTTGTAGCGCGCAAAATCAGATGGCCAGCCGCGCAAGATCAGATGGCAAAGGTTTTTTGGCCGAGCGACCCAGTTTATACCAACGGCGAGACGATCTGACTCATTGGGATTTTGGTATGGTGTGATTCTGTGAGGCGAGAGGAGATTCGCCCATGGGATCAGCAGTGAGGTTGCGAACGGATTATTTGCCGACGGATCTCCGGCGGCTGGCCAAGC
>JAHJQZ010000011.1 GCA_018818925.1 Alphaproteobacteria bacterium | reverse complement strand
ACCTGCGAGACCGCGGAGGAAAAACAATGAATGTATTTTGCCTGAATAACCGCCTGGCGCTGGTGACGGGCTCGTCGGCCGGCATCGGCGAGGCGCTCGCCCACGGCCTTTGCGAAGCCGGCGCGCACGTGGTCATCAACGGCCGTCGCACCGACGCGATTGCAAGGGTGGTGGCAGAGTTGCAGGCCGCCGGACACACGGCCCACGCCATGGCGTTCGACGTCACCGACCCGGCCGCCGTCAAGTCGGCGATCGACAGGATCGAGGCAGACATCGGGCCAATCGAGATACTGATCAACAATGCCGGCATCCAGCGCCGCCAAACGCTCGAGGCGTTCGAGGAAGAGACCTGGCGCGAACTGATGAGCACCAATCTCGACAGCGCCTTTTACGTAGCCAAGCGTGTCGCGAACCACATGATCCCGCGCCGTCGGGGCTCGATCATCAACATCTGTTCGGTACAAAGCGAACTCGGGCGCCCTTCGATTGCGCCCTACGCGGCCTCCAAGGGCGGCCTCAAGATGCTGACCAAGGGCATGGCGATCGACTGGGGGCCGCACGGTATCCGCGTCAACGGCCTCGGACCCGGCTATTTCGCCACAGAACTCAACAAGGCGCTGGTCGCCGACGAGACATTCTCGCAATGGCTTTGTGACCGGACCCCGCTCGGGCGATGGGGCGAGGTTGGCGAATTGACCGGCGCGGCGGTGTTTCTCGCCTCGGACGCCTCGAGTTTCGTCACCGGACACGTGCTCTACGTCGACGGCGGCGTCACCGCCCGGCTTTAGACGGACCTAACGCAGAACCTTCAATGGGTCTGTCAGGCCGCAAGCGCGCACGGCTCGAGCCCCTGACCGTTAACCTCCTGGAAACGACGATCGGCGACCCGCCAAAATTTCACTCACACGGTCTTGAACATTGTTCAAAGCGTGCTATCTTGAGCGCTGTGAACAGAGTTCAAACCCTTCGCTTACGGAGACCACGCCCATGGAATCGCAGTTTCAACCGTTGATAAGTTCCGCGGCACGTGCTGGCCGCGGCACGGGCGGCGGAAAAAGGCCACGATCTGTGGCAATGTCTGGCATGCTGCACCAGAGGCGGCCGTGCCAATCTTCGAGCACCTCGCGCGAACCGCTGCCAAGAGAATATCGAAAGACGCGGATTATTAAGCATTTTTTGCCATACGTCATGTCCTGGCACACCGCTTCATAACCGCAGAGAAGTCTCGCCACCATTTCCCATCAGGCCTTCGCCCGACCCGAGATCATCGATATGTTCCAGGACCTTCTGACATCACGACGTTTTGCTCCGATATTCGTCTGCCAGTTCTTTTCGGCGCTCAGCGATAACTTCATCAAAAACGCGCTCGTCATACTTATTCTGTTCAAGCTCGGCAGCGAACAGGGCGGCGCGCTGGTGACCCTCGCAGGCGCCGCACTCATCATCCCGATGTTCCTGCTCTCGGCGCTCGGCGGACAACTTGCCGACAAGTACGACAAGGCCGTCGTCGCGCGCTGGTTGAAGGTCGCCGAGATCCCCATGGCCATGATTGCCGGCTTCGGCTTCATGTTCGATTCGATCGCCCTGCTGTTCACCTCGATCGTGCTGTTCGGCTGCGGTGCCGCGCTGTTCGGGCCGATCAAGTACGGCATCCTGCCCGACCATCTCGAGCGCCGGGAACTGCCCGCCGCCAACGCCCTTGTCGAGGGAGCGACGTTCCTCGCGATCCTTCTCGGCACGATCCTCGGCGGGCTGGCGATGGTCGAGACGGCAAGCGGGCCGATGGTGCCGGACTGGGCCGTCACCGCGCTCGTCATCGGCTTTGCCGCGATCGGCTGGCTGTCGGCGCGCGCCATCATGCCGACGGGACAGGCCGAGCCCGGGCTGCGCATCACACCCAATCCGTTGCGCTCCACGCTTGACCGGCTGAACGAACTGCGCGCCGACCGGCGGCTCTGGATCGGCGGCTTGATCACGTCGTGGTTCTGGCTCGCGGGCATCGTCGCGCTGTCGCTGTTGCCAACCTTGATCAAGGGCCATCTCGGCGGCGGCAAGGAACTGATCACGCTCGGGCTCTGCGTCTTCACGACCGGGATCGCGTTCGGCTCCTATCTCGCGGCCAAGGCGAGCAAACGGCGGCCAAACCTCGCCCTGGTGCCGGTCGGGGCGCTGTTGATGGGTCTCTTCTGCCTCGACCTCGGATTTACCGTCTGGGGTGTGAGTGAAGCCGCCGGATCCCTGACGCTCACGAGCCTGCCGCAATCGATCAATGGCGTCCGCGTGATGGTCGACCTGTTCGGCATGTCGGCGGCCGGCGGCCTCTTCATCGTGCCGGCGTTCGCGGCGGTGCAGGCCTGGGCGCCGCCTGCCCAACGCGCCCGTGTGATCGCCGCCGTCAACATCCTCAACGCAGCCTTCATGACGCTTGCAACGCTCGGCATCGCCGGCCTGCAGTACGCCGGCTGGCAATCGTCGCACCTGTTCATGCTGCTCGGCGTCGCAAATCTGCTGGCCGCGGTCGCCGTGCTGCGCGCCTGGGGGCGCCAGGGCATCCAGGACCTTGCGATATTTCTCTTCAAGTCGTTCTATCGGCTCGAAGTTAAAGGCATAGAGAATCTTCCCGAGGAAGGCGAACGGGTCATCATTACGCCCAACCACGTCAGCCTCATGGATGGCCCCGTGATGCACGCCATCCTGCCAAGTCACGCCGCCTTCGCGGTCGACAGCGGTATTGCCGAAGCCTGGTGGGTGAAGCCGTTCCTGAAGCTGATCAACGCCTACACCCTCGACCCGACCCGGCCGCTCGCCGCCCGCCACCTGATCAATCAGGTCAAGGACGGCCAGACGCTGGTGATCTTTCCAGAAGGGCGGCTGACCGTCACCGGCGGCCTGATGAAGGTCTACGACGGCACGGCGATGATCGCCGACAAGTCCGACGCCTGGATCGTGCCGGTGCGCATCGAGGGCCTGGAGCGTTCGCCATGGTCCTACATGCGCAAGAGCCAGACGAAGAAGGTCTGGTTTCCGAAAGTGACGGTCACCATCCTGCCGGCACGCAAGCTCGATGTCGACCCGGAACTGCGCGGCAAGGCGCGACGCCAGACGGCGGGCCTGACGCTGCAGGACATCATGGTCAACACCGCCGTCGAAACGGCCGACATCGACAAGACGCTGTTCCAGGCGCTGCTCGATGCAAAGGCGACGCGGGATACCGGCAAGGTGATGCTGGAAGATCCATTGCGCACCAAACTCAGCTATTCGCGGCTGATCACGGGCGCGCAAATCCTGGCACGAAAGCTCGAGCAGCCGCTTGCGAAAACAACCAACGTCGGCGTCATGCTGCCGAACACGGCCGGCGTCGCAGTGACGTTCTTCGCACTGCAGTCGCTCGGCAAGGTGCCGGCGATGTTGAATTACACCGCCGGTGCAGCGAACATGGTAGCCGCCTGCAGGGCCGCCGACGTGAAGGTCATCCTGACGTCGCGCAGCTTCATCGAAAAGGGCCGGCTGCAAGAGGCCGAGAAGGCGCTCGCCAAGCATGCAAGGCTGATCTACCTCGAGGATATCCGGGCGGAGATCACCGCGCTCGACAAGGTCCGCGCGCTCTTTGCAGCAAACAAGCCACGGGTGGCGCGACAGCCGAATGATCCGGCGGTGATCCTCTTCACCTCAGGCAGCGAGGGCACGCCCAAGGGCGTCGTGCTCTCCCACCGCAACATGCTCGCCAACGCCATCCAGTCGCTGACACGGATTGCCGCGCATGGCGATGACAAGGTGTTCAACGTGCTGCCGGTGTTTCATTCTTTCGGGTTGACCGCCGGCCTGATCATGCCGCTGACCGGCGGCGTGCCGATCTATCTCTACCCGTCACCGCTGCACTACAGGATCGTACCGGAACTGGTCTACCAGACCAACGCGACCATCCTCTTCGGCACCGACACGTTCCTTAACGGCTACGCGCGTGTCGCGCATCCCTATGACTTCCATTCCGTGCGGCTCGTCCTAGCCGGTGCCGAGGCGGTCAAGAAGCGTACGCGTGAGACGTTCATGGAGCGCTTCGGCGTGCGCATCCTCGAAGGCTACGGCGTCACGGAGACGGCGCCGGTGCTTGCCATCAACACGCCGCTTGCCAACAAATCCGGCACCGTTGGGCGGTTGTCACCCCTGATGGAGGCACGACTCGAGCCGGTGCCCGGCATTGAGGAAGGCGGGCGGCTCTACGTGCGCGGGCCCAACGTCATGCTCGGCTACCTCAGGGCTGAAAACCCCGGCGTGTTGGAGCCTCTGACGGACGGCTGGCACGACACCGGCGATATCGTCGAAATCGACGCGCAGGGCTACATCTCGATCAAAGGACGTGCCAAGCGGTTCGCCAAGATCGCGGGCGAGATGGTGTCGCTGGCGGCGGTGGAGGCGCTGGCGGCGGAACTGAACCCTGCAATCCTGTCCGTCGTCGTTGCGATACCGGACTTGCGCAAGGGCGAGCGCCTGGTGCTCGTCACCACCGACGCGGAAATCACGCGGTCGCGCTTCCAGCAGCTCGCCAAGGCAAAAGGCGCGGCCGACATCATGGTGCCGGCGGACATCCTGATCGTCGAGGGAGTACCCCTCCTTGGCTCAGGCAAGACCGATTATGTCGCGACCATGCAACTCGTCACGACAAAGCTCGCCGGCGCACGGGCAGCATGATGGTCCGGTCGGCGTTGCACCTCGCGATCTTGAAAATTGCTTATAAAGAAAAGCGTCAGGCTCCGGGAAGCCTGACGCTGAAATCGTCTCACAATTAGATCAATTCCGCTTGAAGGCGGAATCGATCTGCTCATTTCGCTCACGGGCCGTACCGGCCTCCGGCCTGGCCCTCCGCGCGGGCGGCGCTCGCGCCGGGCCGCGTTTGCGGCCTATGAGCGCTTCCACCTAAGTCGGAAACGCTCTAGTCTTGACCCACCCCAAGACATCTTGATCAGGCGATGGACACCGTCTTCTGGTTGACGAACTCGAGCATCCCGAGATCGCTCAACTCGCGACCGTAGCCGGACGATTTCACACCACCGAAGGGCATGCGCGGGTCGGACGCGACGATGGTGTTGGCGAAAGTCGCTCCGGCGTCGATCTCGTTCGCTGCGCGGTTTATTTCAGCCTCATCATTCGAGAAGATCGCGGAACCGAGGCCAAAACGGGTGGCATTGGCCAGTTCAATCGCCGCGTCCAGTGAGGAAACCTTGAAGACGAGAGCGACGGGGCCGAAGATTTCGTCGTTATAGGCCGGT
>JAHJQZ010000121.1 GCA_018818925.1 Alphaproteobacteria bacterium | reverse complement strand
GGCGACATCGCCGAGCGCATAATCAACAAGAGCCACGGCTTTGCCGAGGTCACGGTTTCGGACATCAATGCCGACATGCTGAGGGTCGGCGCCGCGCGGGCGAAAGGCTGGCGCTATCCCGGACAGGCGCGCTTTGTTAAGGCCAATGCCGAGGCGCTGCCGTTCGAGAATGAGAGTTTCGACGCCTATACCATCGCCTTCGGCATCCGCAATGTGCCACGCATCGCCTTGGCGCTGGCCGAAGCCCATCGCGTGCTCAAGCCGGGCGGGCGTTTCCTCTGCCTCGAATTCTCCAATGTCGATGTCGCCGGCTTCGATCGCCTCTATGCGGCGTTTTCAGACCGCGTCATCCCGCCGATCGGCAGGATCGTCACCGGCGACGCCCAGCCCTACCGGTATCTCGTCGAATCCATCCGCAAGTTTCCCGACGCCGCTTCCTTTGCGGGCATGATCCGCTCTGCCGGGTTCAAGCGCGTCACCCACGATGCCCTGAGCGGCAATATCGCCGCCCTGCATGGCGGCTGGAAGATCTAGGAGCGACCGCGGTGCTTCTGGTCTCCTATATGCGCCTGATCCGCGCCGGCTTCGTCCTCGCCCGCGAAGGCGCCCTGTCGCTCGGCGATCCCTCTGCCCTGCCGGCGAGCGCGCGCATGCTGATCCGCATGGGGCGGCTGATCGAGCGGGGTTCGGTCAGAAAGACCGGGCGGGTCGAACGGCTGACGCGGGCGCTGACCCGGCTCGGGCCGACCTATGTCAAGTTCGGCCAGATGCTGGCGACGCGGCCCGACATCGTCGGCCCGCAGATCGCCGAGGACCTGTCGGCGCTGCAGGATCGCATGCCGCCCTTCCCCGAGGCCGCGGCGCAACGGATCCTTAAGGATGCGCTGGGCAGCAAGGCCGATGCCCTGAGCGCCCTGACCCCGGCCATCGCCGCCGCCTCCATCGCCCAGGTCCACAAGGCCGTGCTCGATCTCGGCGACGGGCGGACCGAGCCGGTGGCCGTCAAGATCCTGAGGCCGGGCATCGAGAAGCGCTTCCGGCGCGACCTCGAAAGCTATTATGCCGGAGCGCGGCTGGCCGAGCGGCTGGTGCCGTCCCTCAAACGCCTGAGGCCGGTCTCGGTGGTCGAAACGCTCGATCATTCGGCGCGACTCGAACTCGACCTGCGGTTCGAGGCGGCCTCGATCTCGGAATTCGCCGAGAACGGCAAAAACGACGAAGGCTTCGTGTTGCCGGAGCTGCGCTGGGACCAGGTGGCACCCAATGTCCTGACGACGAGCTGGATCGAGGGCATTCCCCTCACCGACAAAAAGGCGGTCGCCGCCGCCGATATCGACCGCAAGGCGCTCGCCGCGCATCTGCTGCAGAGCTTCTTGCGCCACGCGATCCGCGACGGGTTCTTCCATGCCGACATGCATCCGGGCAATCTGTTCGCGCTCGAGAACGGCAACGGGCTGGCGGCGGTCGATTTCGGCATCATGGGGCGGATCGGGCCGGGCGAGCGGCGGTTCCTCGCCGAAATCCTTTTCGGCTTCATCACCCGCGACTATTCCATGGTGGCGCGACGCCATTTCGAAATGGGCTATGTGCCTGCCGACCAGTCGGTCGACGATTTCACGCTGGCCATCCGCTCGATCGGCGAGCCGCTGCACGGGCGCCGCTCGCGCGACATCTCGATGGCACGCGTCCTCGGGCAGCTGTTCTCGATCACCGAGTTGTTTCACATGCAGACGCGGCCGGAACTGCTGATGCTGCAAAAGACCATGGTGCTGGTCGAAGGCGTCGCCCGCGACCTCGACCCCGATCTCGACATCTGGACGGTTTCCGAGCCGGTGGTTGCCGAATGGCTGAGGCGCCAGGCCGGACCGATCGGGCGATTCGAGGAAATGCGGGCGCACGGAATGCGCATCGCCGGATTCGTGGCACGGCTGCCCGAAATCGCCGAACGGGCCCAGCGGCTGTTGGTTCTGGCCGAAGCGGAAAAAGCGGCGGCGCGGCGCGGCCGTTCCGGGACCATCGCCGGCCTGCTCGGGCTCATTGCCCTGTTGCTGGCGCTGCTCATCTGGCGCCTGTGGTAGCGGGCTCGGCGGCACGGGCTGATTTTCATCGCCAATTGTCCTGACGCGGCCGGACGAGTGCTTGCCGAAACCCCGGCCGGTTCATAAAGTTGCGGCGCTTCCCCGGACAATGGGCCCGGGGCCATGAGGGCTCGCACAAATGAAATACGCCTATGTGTTAAAAGCAGCGGCCGCGCTGCTTTTCGCCACCGGACTTGCCGGTTGCTTCGACGTGAAGTTCGACGTCGCCGTGCTCGATACCGACAAGGCATCGGTGGTCATATCCACCACCGTTCCCAAGGAGCTTGTCGACTTGGCCGAAATCGAATCCGGCACTTCGGAATTCTGCAAGCCGGAAGACGAACTGATCGAGGGCGAGGCGGACTATACCTGCGTTTCCAAGGTCGAGGGCACGTTCGCCGAGGTGTTCGAGGCCGGCGATCCCGGAGAACCGCAGCCGACGATCGAAACCGTCGGTCCGCGTCAGTTCAAGGTGAGCTTCCCGGCCGGATCGCTGCAGGAGGACATGAGCGGCCAGGCCGGCGGCGACGCCGAGGCGCTCGAGATGATGAAGCAGATGTTCGAGGGCCATGCCATCACCATCCGCGTCAGCGGCGGCACGATCATCGACACCAACATGACCAAGAACGAGGCGGGCGACGCCGCCGAGACGGTCCTGCCCTTCATCGCCATCATCGAGGGAACGGCCGACATTCCGGACGTGGTCTATGCCGTTGTCGAGCTCAAGTGAGGCGACACTGACCATAAGCGTTCGCGTTCTCGATCACGGCGCCGGCCTCGAATTGCCGGCGCCGCAAACGGGCGGGGCCGCGGGCGCCGATCTGCGCGCGGCCATCGGCCCGGACGAAGTGGTGACGCTTCAGCCGGGCCGGTATCGACTTGTGCCCTGCGGCTTCGTCATGGCGCTGCCCGAAGGCTATGAGGGGCAGGTCCGACCGCGTTCGGGCCTTGCCGCCAAATATGGGGTGACCGTGCTCAACGCGCCGGGTACGATCGATGCGGATTATCGCGGGGAGGTTCAGGTGATCCTGATCAATCACGGAGAGGCCGATTTCGACATCAGGCGCGGCGACCGCATCGCCCAGTTGGTGGTGGCACCGGTCGCGTCGGTGCGGTTCGTCCATGACGACGATCTCGGCGAAACGGCGCGCGGCACCGGCGGATTCGGGTCGACCGGCCATGCTGGCTAGAGCCCTGCGCATCGCCGTCGCGCTTTTCGGTGCGGTCTGGGCCAATCTCGCCGTTTCGGCCGAGTCCGCCCTGGTCGAACCGATCGGCTATGCCGAGAACCTCAGGTATTTCGCCTTCGAACAATACGGCGTTCAGGACGGGTCGGGCTTTGCCTATTCCGACATCTTCGTTATCGATTTGAGCGAGGACCGCTGGGTGGTCGGCACGCCGATCCGCATGATCGGGGAAACCGAAGAGGAATCGCTCGGCGCCGTGCGCGCCCGCGCCCGCGCCGAAGCCGAACCCTATTTCGTCGACCTCGCCATCACCGTGCCGGCGCATCTTCTGGCCAGCAATGGCGACGGCGAGCCCGACGCGGACGGCAAGGCGCTGACCTTCGCTTTGCCCGCGCCCTCGGGTCCCGGCTACCGGGACGGGCGCTTCGAATTGCGCCTCGAACAATATCCGGCCGCCGCCGGCTCGCCCTGCGAGGAGTGGTTTGCCGAAAAGGCGCTTGGCTTTATCCTCAAACTCACCGATTTCGCCCCGACGCGCGAGGTTCACCGCGACGAGGTGCTGCCGCGTTCGCGCGGCTGTCCGGCCGACTACCGTATCCATTCAATCTATGCGCCGTTCGGCGCGACCTCGGTCGCCCATACGCTGGCTTTGATCGCCGTCTACGCCCATGGCTTCGAAGGCCTCGATCGCCGCTTCGTCGGCATCGCGCTCGCCAAGAACCAGGCCGGGCTCTAGAGCATGTTCAGCAAAAGTGGATACCAGTTTTGCGGTTCGAACATGCGACCACTCAAAGACTTAGGTCATGCGTTCTGATTCCATCAAAACGCGACATGACCGAGTGGGGCTGACGCCCGCGGACAGCCGGCGCTACGCCCGGCACATCGTGCTCAAGGGCCTCGGCGCACCCGGCCAGCAGCGGCTGAAAGCGGCGCGCGTGCTGATTGTTGGCGCCGGCGGGCTCGGCGCGCCGCTTGTCGCCTATCTGGCGGCGGCGGGGATCGGCCGGATCGGCATCGCCGACGACGATGTCGTCGCCCTGTCCAACCTGCAGCGCCAGATCGTCCATACCGAACACGGCATCGGCGAGAACAAGGCGCAAAGCGCGGCGCGCTTTGCCGGCGCCCTCAATTCCGGCATCGCCGTCACGGTCCTGACCGAGCGGATCACCGCCGGGAATGGCGCGGCGCTGATGGCGGATTTCGACATCATCGCGGACGGCACGGACAGCTTCGCCGCGCGGGCCGGCATCGCGGCGGCGGCCGAAGCGGCACGAAAGCCGCTGGTTTCCGGGGCGGTCTCCATGTTCGACGGGCAGGTGACGGTTTTTTCGCCGCATCTCGGCGATGCCGATGGCACGCCATTGCCGCGCTTTGTCGATCTCTACCCCGAAACCCCAAACGCCGAATCCCTGCCCTCCTGCGAGGCGGTCGGTGTCATCGGCGCCCTGACCGGGGTGATCGGCACGCTGATGGCGATGGAGGTCATAAAGCTCGCGACCGGCATCGGCACGCCGCTTTGCGGGCGGCTGCTCGTTTATGACGGGCGCGGAGCGCGCTTTTCGGAGCTGACATACAGGCGGCGCTGAGGGGGTGCCGGGTCGAACCACCGTCCTCATGTCGGCATGAGACGCCTCCTGAAGGGCGCGGACCCGCGACACGTCTTCGTCCCTCGAGGCCCGGCCGGGACTGCGGCGCTATGGGCACCAATAGACGGTGACCGGCGTTTCGGTCTGCCTCAGAACGGCGCGAATGGGCATGTCGGCGATCGAGCCGTCGCCGAGGGCGCGCTCGAGCGTCGCGAGCTTTTCGGCACCCTCGATATGCACATAGAGCGACACGGCCATAAGAAGGCGCGGCAGCGTCAGGGTCACGCGCGGCTCGCCGGCGCCGGGGGCCGCAAGCGCCAGGGCCGGGCCGGGATCGGAAAGGGCGGTTTCGAGCGTGTCGCCGCCCGGAAAGAACGAGGCCGTGTGCCCGTCATTGCCCATGCCGAGCACCACCACATCCAGCGTTTCGGGCAGGACGGACAGGCGCCGGTTGGTTTCGGCGATGCGGTCGGCAGCGGGCATTTCGCCGCCCGAATAGAGCGGCACGAAGCGCGCCGCGGCGGCCGGGCCCTGCAGCAGGTGGGCGCGGACCAGCGCGGCATTGGAGCGGCCCGAGCCTTCGTCCACCCAGCGCTCATCGACCAGGGTCACGACGACCCTTTTCCAGTCGATCTCGTCATGGGCGGCAAGGGCGGAAAAGAACTTCGCCGGCGTCGAGCCGCCGGAAACGGCGAGACTTGCGGCGCCGCGGGTGGCCATGGCGGCGCCGAGATCGGCGGCGACCTGGTCGGCAAAGGCGAAGGCGAGGCGGTCGCGGTCGGTCTGATCACGGCGCAAAAGCATCAGAAATCGCTCTCTTCGTGCCAGGCGCGGCCGTCGCGCTCGATCAGCGCCACCGAGCCGGTCGGTCCCCAGGTGCCGGCGGCATAGGGCTGGGGGAAGTCCGGGGCGGCGTCCCAAGCCTGGCGGATCGGATCGACCCAGGACCAGGCGGCTTCGAGTTCGTCGCGCCGCATGAACAGGGTCTGGTTGCCCCGGACCACGTCCATCAGCAGCCGCTCATAGGCTTCCGGCATGCGGTCCTCGAAGGTCTGGGCGAAACTGAGGTTGAGACTGACCTCCCTCAGGCGCATGCCGCCCGGGCCGGGGTCCTTGACCATCATGAACAGCTTGACGCCCTCGTCGGGCTGCAGGCGGATGACGAGCTTGTTGGACTTGGCCGCGCCTACACCGTCCTCGAAGATCGAGTGCGGGATGCGGGCGAAATGGATGACGATCTCGGAAACCTTGGCGGCCATGCGCTTGCCGGTGCGAATGTAGAAGGGCACGCCGGCCCAGCGCCAGTTGTCGATCTCGGCCTTCAAAGCCACGAAGGTCTCGGTGCGCGAGCCCTTGCGGTCGTCGGGCAGTTCCTCCTGATAGGACCTGACCGCGGCGGCTTGCGAGGCGGTGCCGCGATACTGGCCGCGCACGGAGACTTTGGACACGGTATCGCCCGTAATCGGCCTAAGCGACCGCAGGACCTTGAGCTTTTCGTCCCTTAAGGCATTCGCATCCCCGGAAGCGGGTGGCTCCATGGCGACAAGGCACAAGAGCTGCAGGATGTGGTTCTGGATCATGTCCCGAAGCGCGCCGCTATCGTCGTAGTAGCCGCGCGTGCCGGCGCCGACCGTTTCGGCCACGGAAATCTGCACATGGTCGATATGGGCCGCGTTCCAGATCGGCTCGAACAGGGCGTTGGCAAACCGCAGCGCCAGAAGGTTCTGGACGGTTTCCTTGCCGAGATAGTGATCGATTCGATAGACTTGATCTTCGGAAAAGACCCTGGCGACGGCGTCGTTGATTTCCCGCGAGGACGCCAGATCATGGCCGAGCGGTTTTTCGAGCACGACGCGGGCCGAGGGGCGCCAGCAGCCGGTCTCGGCGAGAAACACGCAGATGCGCTCGAAGATGTCCGGGGCGACGGCGAGGTAGAAGGCGCGCACCACCGCCTCGTCGTCGCGCAAGCGGCTCCGGAGATCGGCCCAGCCGTCGCGATCGGTCACGTCATTGCTGACATAGAAGAAGCAGGCGGCGAATTTCTCGACCAGCGCACCGTCAAGATAGGCCGGATCGACGAATTCGTTGACCGCGTCACGCGCCACCTGCTGGAACCTTGCGTCGTCCCAGGCCGAACGCGACACGCCGATGACGCGCGACCGCTCGGAAAACTGGCCGGCGCGGAAGCGATAATAGAGCGCCGGGATGAGCTTGCGGCGGGTCAGGTCGCCGGTCGCGCCGAACACCACATAGTCGAAGGTGGGAACCGGGATGGGGCGCTGCACGCGTCTGTCTCCTGCTGTCATTGGCCGGAACGCAAGGGAACAAGGGCCGGCGCAGCCGCCGGACAGGGCATAGGCGCTACTTGCCGAAGTGCTGGCGGGCGAGAATGATGGCGCCGGTGAGCGAGACCGGCTCTTCCTCGACGATGATGTCGCCGAAACGCGCCCTGATATGGGCCATGATCGAATGGCCGAAGCCGCCGACAATGGCGATCGATCTGGTGCCGATCGATCTGAACCAATCGACATATTCGGCGATGGCGTCGAGCTCGAATTCAAGCAGTTCGGCGGCCAGCGGATCGCCCTTGGCGAGGTATTCGGTGAAAAGCAGTGTGAATCCGCCATAATCGACCGGGCGCGCCGGCACCGGATGGGTCGGCTTGACGCCGTCCGGCAGGGTTGCCTCGACCGCGGCGCGGGCATCTTCATTGTCGAAGGACCAGGCCATCAGCCTGTCGCCGTCATTGCCGAACCTGGCCATCACCGCCTCGGTGAGCGGTGTTTTCGGGATCAGCCCGTCATGGGCGATCAGCGAGCGGCGCAACAGTTCGCGGCCGAGAATGGCGCCGGCCATGGTGTCGCCGATGAAAAAGCCCCAGCCGCCCGACTGGTGGCGCTTGCCGTCGACCAGCGCCATGGCCGCCGAGCCGGTGCCGATGATCATGACGCCGCCGTCGCCCTCGCCATGGGCGCCGGCGCGGGCGATGTCGATGTCGTCATAAACGACGAGGTTTTCAAAGGGGAAATCGCGCTCCTGGAAAGCCTGCCGCGCCGATTTCATCCTTGCGCCGGCCATGCCGAAACAGGCGGCGGCGTGTTCGGCTTCGGAAATGTCGAGTCCGGCCTTGGCGAACACGGCGGCGGTGAGTTCGGTCACCGCCTCATAGGCGGCGTTGCCGCCCCGCACCTGCAGGTTGGACGATTTGCGTGTCGTCGCCTCAGCGAGAACGTTGAGATCCGCATCGGTCAGGCGGATGCGGCAATTGGTGCCGCCGCCATCCACGCCGATATAGTATTTGGGCACGGTCGCGCGCTCCGTTTTTGCGCGACGGGGCCCCGCCGCGGTCGGGCGGACCATAGTGCCAAAGGATTGGCTGGAAAAGCCCCTCGGAGCGGCAAAGACGCTTGCATTCGCATGCAAGTGACAACAGGTCTCACCTGCCTTGTCCTTGCCCCGTTCGGCGGCGAGAATCGGGCTTTCGTGACGGCGCGAGGTCGAAAGGCGGCGATGACACAGGCTCACATCTTCATTTCCGGCGGGGCCCGCTCCGGCAAGACGGCGCTCGCCGAAAAGCTGGCGCTGCGGCTCGGGGAGGCGCCGGCCTATCTGGCGACGGCCGAGGCGCGCGACGCCGAAATGGCGGCGCGAATCGCCGCCCATCGCGCCGCGCGGGCCGAGCGGTTCACCACGATCGAGGAGCCGCTCGACCTTTGCGGCGCGCTCGCCGCGACCGCCCGGACGCATGATGCGGTGCTGATCGACTGCCTGACGCTGTGGCTGTCGAATCTTCTCGGGGCGGGGCGCGACATCGATGGCGAGATCGGCGCGCTGGTCGCGACGGCCGAGGCGATTGAGGCCACGCGGATCGTGTTCGTTTCCAACGAGGTCGGCCTCGGCATTGTGCCCGAAAACGCCCTGGCAAGGGAGTTTCGCGACCATGCCGGCCGGCTCAACCAGGCGGTCGCCGCCCTTGCGGCACATGCCTATTTCACCGTTTCCGGTCTGCCGCTGGTGCTCAAGGGAACACCGCCCGACGAGCTTTGAGGGGTCAAGGGCCGGCGCCTGTGGCTCCAGCCCACCCTTCCCTCCCCATCAAGGCAGGGTCATGGCATTTGGCTGCGCAGCCCCCTCATCCGGCGCTTCGCGCCACCTTCTCCCGCAAGGGGAGAAGGGAAATGGCCGCGACGATGGCAGCATCCCCCTCTCCCTCGACGGGAGAGGGTGCCCGAAGGGCGGGTGAGGGTGGAGCCGCACGGCACACCATTGCCATAGGCGATTGCCCTCTCCGCAAGCGGGTGGGAGGCCGAGGGGAATCGTTGCCGCCTGAAAATGAACGGCTCTACCCCGCCGAGACGCCGTAGGTGCGCCAGAGCTTCAGGCCCAACAGCGCCCAGGGCGCGAAGTGGAACAGGAAATCGAAAATGTCGATGGGCCGGACGAGCTGGCCCTGGAACAGCATGCGCGTCTTTTCGAACAGGTGCGGCTCGGGCATGAACGGGGCGAGCCCGAGGGTCAGCGCGAACAGGATGAACATGGTGAGCGGGGTATTGTCGATGAAAGAGAACATGGAGTCGTCCCGTGATTGGAATATTCGCATACTCGAATAATTGATGTGACGGACGGGATCAAGCGGCGATGGCGTCGCCTTGGCGCGCGACGATCACCTTTGCGTCAGCGGGAAAAGGACCCGAGTCGCCAGGGCCCGCGCCGCCGGACCGATTCGGTGACGGGAGGAGGCTGGCAGCTTGCGCCGCGTCCGCTTCGGCGCGTCCGATCCGCGTTGATACTGGACATGCCGGCGGGTAGAAGCACGGGGTTGCGCGATGCGCGAGCGTCATCAGGCGCAGCGCCAACGGAGCAAAGACGCCCTCGCCCGATCCATCTGGAGCTTTCCATGAGTTCGTTCATTGAAAACGGTGCCCGGTTCCGGCTGACCGACCCGACGCTTGCGCCCAACAGCGCCAGCTATCTGTGGAACCGCAAGATGATGCTGCAGATGAACTGCCGCGGCTTTGCCGTCAGCCAGTACATGGATCCCGAGCCGCGCAAATACGCCCATATGCCGACGCTGGCGGCGCAGACCTTCATGCAGCCCGAACAGGGCTATTTCGCCCATCATCCCGGCCGGTTCTTCTACCTGTGCGACAATGAGACGGGTAGCCTCATGTCCGCACCCTACGAGCCGGTTCGGGCGAAATGGGACCATTTCGCCTTCGAGCCGGGGCTTTGCGACATCCGCTGGGTCCTCGAAAAGGGTGGACTGCGGGTCGAGCTTCGGCTCGACATCCCGATCGACGACGTCATCGAGATCTGGTCGGTGCGCGTCGCCAATACGGGAGGGACGCCGCGCGCCATCTCCTTCGTGCCCTATTTCCCGGTCGGCTATGCCTCGTGGATGAACCAGGGCGGACATTTCGACGCCGATCTCAACGCCATCGTGGCCACGAGCATCACGCCCTACCAGAAGGTCGCCGACTATTTCAAGAACCGGCACCTCAAGGACCTGACCTTTTTCGCCGCCGATCGCGCGCCCGCCCATTTCGAAGTGGCGCAACAGGCCTTCGAGGGCAAGGGCGGGTTGCACAACCCGTCGGCACTGCAGGATGGCGGGCATCTTCGCGACGGCGATGCGCTCTACGAGATGGCGGCCGGCATCATGCAATGGGATCTCGAACTCGCCGGCGGCGGCAAAGAAGACTTCCGTTTCGTCTTCGGTCCGGCGCACGACAGGGACGAAATCCGAGTCCTGATCGCGACCTATCTGAGAGGCGACCTCGCGCCGGTGCGCTCCGCCTATGCCGGCTACATCGCCTCGGGCCGGGGCGCACTCGCGATCGACAGCCCAGACGAGAGCTTCAATCATTTCGTCAACAACTGGCTGCCGCGCCAGGTGTTCTATCACGGCGACAGCAATCGGCTGACCACCGATCCACAGACGCGCAATTACCTGCAGGATGCGCTCGGCATGCTGTTCATCGCACCGGAACGCACGCGCGCCGCCCTCCTGCGCGCCGCCTCGCAGCAGTTCGCCAATGGCAAGATGCCGGACGGCATTCTTTTGCGCGCGGGCGCCGAGCTCAAATACATCAACCAGGTGCCGCATTCCGATCACGCCGTCTGGCTGGTCATCGCGCTCAAGGCCTATCTCGACGAAACCGGCGACAGCGCCATTCTCGCCGAGCCGGTCGGCTGGTGCGACGGCGCCGAAACCGCGTCGCTGTTCGACCATGTCGGCAAAGCCATCGATTATCTCGCCGCCCAGGTCGATGAGCGCGGCCTGCCCTTCATCGAACAGGGCGACTGGTGCGACCCGATGAACATGGTCGGCTACAAGGGCAGGGGCGTTTCGGGCTGGCTGGCCGAGGCGATGAGCTACGCCATGACGCTCTGGGCCGAAATCTGCGCCGGCACCAGCCACCACGATACGGCCGCCGACATGCGGAAAAAGTCCGAGGCGCTCAATGCGATCATCAATGCCGAACTCTGGGACGGCGCCTGGTACGGACGCGGCATCACCGATGACGGGCTGAGGTTCGGCGTCAGCACCGACAGCGAGGGCCGCATTTTTCTCAATGCGCAGAGCTGGGCCATGCTCTCCGGCGCCGCCGACGCCGAAAAGCGGACCTCGATGCTCGCCGAAATCGAAGCCCAGCTCGATACGCCGTATGGACCTGCCATGCTGGCGCCCGCCTATACGGCGATGCGCGAGGATGTCGGCCGCGTCACGCAGAAATGGCCGGGCAGCGCCGAGAACGGTTCGGTCTACAACCATGCGGCGGTGTTCTATGCGGCGGCATTGTTCCATTGCCGGGAGGCGGACCGGGCCTTTTCGGTGCTCGAGCGCATGCTGACCCGGCCCGACGACAAGGACATGCGCGTGCGCGGCCAGATCCCGGTCTATATTCCGAACTATTATCGCGGCGCCTATTACCAGTTCCCGCGTACGGCCGGGCGCTCGAGCAATCTGTTCAACACCGGCACCGTCGCCTGGTACTACCGGCTGGTGATCGAACAGATGTGCGGCGTTCGCGGCAAGGGCGACGGCATCGTCATCGACCCGCAATTCCCCTCGGCCTGGGATCGCTGCACCTTCACCCGCCGGATCAGGGGCTGCGACGTCCATGTCCGCTTCGAACGAACCGGTGGCGGCGCGGCGCGGCGCATCGAAATCGACGGCGTTGCGACGCCAGACGGGCGCATCGACCGGCCGCGACCCGGCCATGCCTATGATGTGCGCGTCACCGCGGGCTGAAGAGAGAATCGGGCTTCGGGTTCGACCCGCAGCCAGGGATGATGCCGGCGACGACGAGGGCCGCGCGCTGCGCGGCCGGTGCGCCCTGGGTCGTTTACTCCTCGATCCGGACGGCTGGCAGGTTGTAGAAGTCGCGGACGACGTTCCAGCCTTCCTCGGCGGTGTCGACCACGGTCAGCAGATCGGAATCGCCGGGGGAAATGGTTCCCTCCTCCTCAAGCACCTTGAGATTCAGCACCCGGTCCCAGAAACTCTTGCCGAACAGAAGCATCGGGATGCGGTCCATGCGCTGGGTCTGGACCAGCGTCAGCGCCTCGAAGAATTCGTCGAGCGTGCCATAGCCGCCGGGAAAGACGGCGACCGCCTTGGCGCGCATGAGAAAATGGATTTTGCGCACCGCGAAATAGTGGAAATTGAAGCACAGTTCGGGGGTGATGTAGAGATTGGGCGCCTGTTCGTGCGGCAGCACGACATTCAATCCAATCGAGGGGGCGCCGACCTCGGTGGCGCCGCGATTGCCGGCTTCCATGACGCCCGGCCCGCCGCCGGTGACGACGACATATTCCTTGTAGTCGAGATTGCGCGCCGTCAGCGAGGCGTATTGGGCGAAGCGCCTCGCCTCGTCGTAATAGCGGCTCGACGCCTTGAGATTTTTGCGCGCCGCCTCGGTCATGGCGGCCACCGGTTCGGTGCCCGGCGCCGGAATGCGGGCGCCGCCGAACAGCACCACGGTCGAATTGATGCCGAGCTCCTTCAAACGGATTTCGGGCTTCATGAATTCGAGCTGCAGGCGAACGCCGCGCATGTCGGGGGAATAAAGGAAGTCCTCGTCGGTAATCGCCAGCCGGTAGGCGGGGGATTCGGTTTGCGGCGTTCTGGGGGTGCGGCGGACGGCATCGATGTCCTGCGCCGAGGTGCGCAAGGGGGTGTGGTTTCTGCCGCGTGCCATGAGGATCTCCATACGTATCGACCGCCAGCCTGTCAGAGATGGGTTAAGGCTCCGTCGCCGGCCGGGCAGGATCGGGCGTGCGACATAGGGCGCGGGGTTCTTTTCCTTTGCCGTTCCCGCTTGTATGGTCCGCCGGCTTTTCGAACCCAAGGATGACGCGCCCATGTCCCAGTCCGATCTCGCCAAAACCATTGAAGACGCCTTCGAGGCGCGGGCCGAACTCGGCTTTTCGACCAAAGGCCCGGTGCGCGAGGCCGTCAACGAGGCGCTGAACCTGCTCGACGCCGGCAAGGTGCGCGTCGCCGAGAAGCTCCCGGACGGGTCCTGGCAGGTCAATCAGTGGCTCAAGAAGGCGGTTCTCCTGAGCTTCCGTCTCAACGACATGGAAATGATTCCCGGCGGGCCGGGCGGCGTTTCCTGGTGGGACAAGGTGCCCTCGAAATTTGCCGGCTGGGGCGAGGCCGAATTCCGCGAAGCCGGCTTCCGCGCCGTGCCGGGCGCCATCGCCCGCCATTCGGCCTATATCGCCAAAGGCGCCGTGCTGATGCCGAGCTTTGTCAATCTCGGGGCGCATGTCGGCGAGAACACCATGGTCGATTCTTGGGTGACGGTC
>JAHJQZ010000120.1 GCA_018818925.1 Alphaproteobacteria bacterium | reverse complement strand
TCGCCTTGTCGGTCTCGATTTCGGCGATGACATCGCCGGGGGCGACTGTCTGGCCTTCCTTGACCAGCCACTTGCTCAGGGTGCCCTCTTCCATGGTCGGCGACAGCGCCGGCATCAGAATGTCGATCGGCATTTCGGATGATCTCCTGGAATTCTTGCGCCGGGGCTCAGGCGAGGACGATGTCGGTCCAGAGCTCGGACGCGTCCGGCTCGGGAGCGCTGGTGGCGAAGTCCTCGGCCTGCTTGACGACGGCGCGGACCTGCTTGTCGATCTCCTTGAGCGCCTCCTCGTCGGCCCAGCCGTTCTCGATCAGGCGTTTCCTGACCTGCTCGATCGGGTCGCGCTCGGAGCGCATGGTCTGGACCTCGTCCTTGGTGCGGTACTTGGCCGGGTCGGACATGGAATGGCCACGATAGCGGTAGGTCAGCATTTCGAGGATGTACGGACCCTTGCCGGAACGGGCGTGTTCAAGGGCGCGTTCGGCGGCCTCGCGGACATAGCGCACGTCCATGCCGTCGACCTGTTCTCCGGGGATGTCGAAGCTGAGGCCGCGCTGAGAGAAGTCGGTCTGGGCCGAGGCGCGCTCGACCGAGGTGCCCATGGCGTATTTGTTGTTCTCGATGACATAGACGACCGGCAGGTTCCAGAGCTTGGCCATGTTGAAGCTCTCGTAGACCTGGCCCTGGTTGGCGGCGCCGTCGCCGAAATAGGTGATCGCGACAGTGTTCTCGCCCTTGTACTTGGACGCGAAGGCGAGGCCGGTGCCGAGGCTCACCTGGGCGCCGACGATGCCGTTGCCGCCATAGAAGCGGTGCTCGTTGGAGAACATGTGCATCGAGCCGCCCTTGCCCTTCGACAGGCCGCCGGCGCGGCCGGTCAGCTCGGCCATGACGCCATTGGGGTCGAGGCCCATCGAGAGCATGTGGCCGTGATCGCGATAGCCGGTGATCTGGGCATCGCCGTCCCTGGACGCCATCTTGATGCCGGTGACCACGGCTTCCTGGCCGATATAGAGATGGCAGAAGCCGCCGATCAGGCCCATGCCGTACATTTGGCCGGCCTTTTCCTCGAAACGGCGGATCAGCAGCATGTCGCGAAAAGCAAACAGCTCCTCGTCCCTGGTGAACTGGGGAGCATTGGACCCGGCAGGGACCGATTTCCGGGCCGGACGTTTTACTCCGGCCGTTTTGGTGGCAGCCGCTCTGCGCGCCATATGTCGCCTCCGCAAAATTGCCGCGGCCCCTCCGTGCCGGAGAGAACCATGCCGCAAGCCTTTCACTCCTAGTCTATAGAAACAGGTCAGGAGCACAAGCGTTCCGACGCTGCTCTGAAATTCTGATTACAGATTGAAATCAAACACGGAAAAGACGATTAACTGAATTATTGTTGACTGGGAAAAATAACTTGAAACAGGTTAATCTGTGCCGTTCTCGACCAGAACAGCGACATCCGGAGGCGCCATCGACAGCAGGGCATGGGCCTGTTCGGTGAGGATGTCGGGATCGAGCGCCTCGGGATCGAGCAGCGACAGGCGATGCCTGATGGCGTCGATTTCGGCCTCGAGCGTGGCGCGCCGCATTTCGAGCGCCGCCACCTCGTCGCGCATTTCAGCCCGGCCGGCCAGGCCATACTGGCCGGACACGGCATTGACGCCGAGATAGGCCAGAAAGCCCGAAAGCACGACGGTCACGGCCAATTGCCTGAGAATTGACGGTTTTTTCAAACGGGTCGGCATGGATCACACACGAGCTTGCCCACGAAGTCTGCCACGACAGCGTTAAGGACGCGTTGCGCGAGACACGTTTCGGGCCCCGCAGCGACGGGCGGCAATGCCCGTCGTCGGCGGCTACGGGAGGTGGTTGCGTGGGGACGGTCCGGCGCGTCAGTCTGCCGGCTGCGGGCACCAGTCAAGGAAGGCGGCGGACGCTCCGGCAACGCCTTCAGCGTCGAACACGGCGATCCTGTCGATGCCGCGGGCCGCGTCCGTCACGGTGACGGTGATTTCGGCGCGGGCGGCGCCAAGGGCGGCGGCAAGGTCGCGAATCTGGGGCGGATAGCCGAAATCGAGGATCAGCACGCCCTTGCCGGAAGCCCAATAATAGGACTTGGCCTCGAACGCATCGCCGGCATCGGTTACGATCGACATCGTCGCCGGTTCGTCGCGATCGGCGGCGTCCGGATGCTGGCGGTCGGGCCAGATCAGCGCGAAATTGACCACGCCTTCGGCGTTGCAGAACAATTCGGCGCGCGTCTTGTCGGCGGCAGTGCTGCTAGCGAGAAAGTAGGCATGGCCGTGGCCATCGTCGATCGGTCTTGCCGTCCAGGCGGCAAAGGCCGGCATTGTCGTGACCGCTGTCACGACCGAAAACGCCAGCCAAAAGGCAACGCGCACCATCAATCCCCCGTGATTCCCTAAATCGTGACAATAGCAAGTCCGTGCATGGCGGCAAGCACCCTGACCCCTGTGGCCCTGCGGCGGTTCGGCGCCTGCAAGGACCCGGGCAACAAGCGTCGCGGGCGGCTACAGTCGGCAGTAGCGCCGGTAAAGGCCCATGCTTTCGGGGGCGCGGTCCATGTCGAAGACCGAGCGCAACAGGGTATGGCCGCGGCCGGTGATTTCGACTTCGAAACTGCCGGCCGTCACCGCGAGGACCTCGGTCAGAGGGTCGATGATGTCGGCAGCGTCGAGTTCGGCGGCGCCCCAGCCTTTGTCGAGCGGGCGGAAGTGGGCGGCGGCGGCGAAGCGGTGCGAGCCGCCGACGAGGAATTTGAGCGTCAGGCGGTCCGCGTCCGGCGGGTTGCGCGCCGCGTCCCAGGTCATGGCCAGAAAGGCCTGCCCGTCCGGGGTGCAGTTGAGTTCGATGCGCTCGCCGGTTGCGGCATCGTTGACCACGGCGAGATAGGTCACGCCCGACACGTCCTGGCCGCGCCCGGCGATCCAGGCGGCGGCCGCGGGCTCGATCATCGT
>JAHJQZ010000119.1 GCA_018818925.1 Alphaproteobacteria bacterium | reverse complement strand
GTCTACAACACCCATCACGGCATGACCAACGCCGTCCTCATGCATGCCGTGCTCGCCTTCAACCGGCCGGTCATCGCGTCGCGGATCGAGACGGCCGCGGCCTATCTCGGCATTGCCGGCGGTTTCGACGGCTTCGCTGCGTTCCTCGAGAAATTCACCAGCGATCTCGGCGTGCCGAAAACGCTCGGCAAGCTCGGCGTCGGCGCCGACCGCCTGGACGAACTGGCAGCGATGGCCGCCGAGGACCCGATGGCCGCCGGCAACCCGCGCCCGCTCGGCAAGGACGACGCCCGCGCCCTCTACGAGACCTGCCTGTAGCGCCGACGGGTTTTGCGGAACGGCACCGGGAGCGTCGGTCGCCTTGTTCGGAATATGTGCATTCGCGATCGAATCGCATCGCATGTATTGGCGGCGGCGCGCGCATTGTATACTGGTGTATACTGAAACTCCCTCCCCCGAGAACAGCGACGACGACAGGTAGACAGACGTGAGATACGCACTCGTTGGCACCGGAGCCCGGCATTCGATGTTCCGGCGCGCCGTCACGGAAACTTATGGCGCGGGCAACGAACTGGTCGGGTTGTGCGACATCAATCCCAAGCGGCTGGCGCTCTCGGCGTCGCAGGTGCCGGTCCGGTCGGGCAATGGCATCGCCACCTACCGGCCCGCCGAATTCAGCAAGATGATCGCCGAGCAGTCCCCGCAAAAGGTCATCGTCACGGTGCCCGATTACCTCCACCACGAGTACATCGTTGCGGCGATGCAGGCGGGCTGCGACGTCGTCACCGAAAAGCCGATGACCATCGATCTTTCAAAGCTCAAGGCCATCGTCGACGCGGTCAATGAGACCGGACGCAAGGTCACGGTGACGTTCAACTACCGCTACACTCCGGCCCGCACGCAATTGAAGGACATCCTTTTGTCCGGCGCCATCGGCGCGATCACCGCCGTCGAATTCCGCTGGTATCTCGACCGCGTCCACGGCGCCGACTATTTCCGCCGCTGGCACCGCTACAAGGACTGCTCGGGCGGGCTGCTGGTCCACAAGTCCACCCATCATTTCGACCTGATCAACTGGTGGGTCGGCTCCTCGCCGACAAGTGTCAGCGCCATCGGCAAGCGCGATTTCTACACGCCCGAGATGGCCGTCGAACTCGGCTATGGCGGTCGCGGCAGCCGTTGCCACACCTGTCCCATCGCCAGGGACTGCGTCTTCGAACTCGATCTCGAAGACGACGACTACCTGAGGGAGCTCTATCTCGACGCCGAGGACGAGGACGGCTATCTGCGCGACCGCTGCGTCTTCGATGATGACATAACCATCGAGGACACGATGCAGGTGCAGGCCAGATACGCCAACGGCGTGACGCTCAACTACACCCTCACAGCCTATGCGCCCTGGGAGGGGCTCGAGATCAAGTTCTACGGCACCAGGGGCGAGCTTTCGCACCGCCATGTCGAGGTGCATGGCGTGTTCGGCGGCAAGCGCGCCAGGATGGAAACGGGCAACATGCAGACCATTCTGCATCAGGCCGGCAAGGAGCCTGTCGACATCGAGGTCTGGCACGGCAGCGGCGACCATGGCGGCGCCGATCCGGTCATGCTCGGCTATTTGTTCGACGCCGAAAATGTCGGCGAGGACCCCTACCGGCGCGGCTCGACCCACGAGGACGGCGCCTGGTCGATCCTGACCGGCATCGCCGCCAATCAATCCATTGCGACGGGAAAGACCGTCATCGTCGACGACATGCTGAAAGAGGCGGGGATCGCGCTCAGGCGGAGATAGGCTGGGGCGACCGGCCTTCCTAGAACTCCACCCCCGCCTGCGCCTTCACGCCATCGCGGAAGGAGTGTTTGATCATGGTCATCTCGGTGACGAGATCGGCGATCTCGATCAGCTCGTCCTTGGCGTTGCGGCCGGTGACGATGACATGGGTCATGCGCGGTTTCTTGCTTTTGAGGAATTCGACCACTTCCGCGATGTCGAGATAGTCGTAGCGCAGGACGATGTTGAGGTCGTCGAGCAGCACCATCTTGTAGCTCTCGTCGCGGATCAGTTCCTTGGCCATCTCCCAGGCGCCCCTGGCGGCGGCGATGTCGCGCTGGCGGTCGGCGGTCTCCCAGGTAAAGCCCTCGCCCATTGCCTTGATCGTCACCTGCGCGGGGAATTTCTCGAGGACGGTGCGCTCGCCCGTGCCCCATTTGCCCTTGACGAACTGGACGATGCCGATCTTGAAGCCGTGTCCGAGGGCGCGGAAAACCATGCCGAAGGCCGCCGTCGACTTGCCCTTGCCCTTGCCGGTATGGACGATGATCAGGCCCTTTTCCTCGGTCTTGGTAGCGAGGATCTTGTCGCGCGCGGCGCGCTTCTTTTTCATCTTCTCGGCATGATAGGCGTCGCGCTCGGCTTCGCTCATCAGCTCGGTCTTTTTCGGTGCCTTGTCGGTCATGTTTTCGCATCGATCCTTTCTCCCTCCCCTTGATGGGGAGGGTGGCCCGGCGCAGCCGGGTCGGGTGGGGTGGAGCCACACTCGCAAGCGCCGCAAGCCCCACCCAGGCTCATGACGGACTTGGCCCTCGCCAAGTCCTGTTCGCCAACCCTCCCCGCAAGGGGAGGGAGAAGAGCTAAATCCACACCTTCGTCGCCGCCGTCGCCGGATCGCCGGAATTCGGCTCGCCCCTCGGCTCGATCAGAAGGATATGCACCTCGTGCTCGGCGATCGGCCGGTGCATGACGCCCCTGGGAACGACATAGAGCTCGCCCGGCCCCAATTCGACGTCGCCACGCTCGGTTTCGATCAGCAGATGTCCGGAGACGACGAAGAAAAAATCGTCCGTGTCCTCGTGCTTGTGCCACACGTATTCGCCCGAAATCTTGGCGACCATGACCTCATTGCCATTATAGGTGGCGACGATCTTCGGGCTCCAGTGCTCGGCAAACAGTGTCAGCTTTTCGGCGATATTGACGGCTTTCTGCTTCATCTTGTCCTCCCCTCCTCCAAGGAACCGAGCAAAGCATGGACCGAATTGGACTTCGGCGTCCACAAGCCACGCGCCTGCGCCTCGGCGAATTTGGCGAGGAGTTCGCGATAGCCATGGGCGTTGTTGACCTCGATGAAGCCGCGCGTTTTCTCGTCGAGGACGAAGGCCTCGAAGGCGAGGTCGAAATGGTGCGTCTTGACCGCGCCGGTCGTCGCGGCGAAGGCGAACATGTAGTCGACCGTTGCGATAATCTCGAAAGCGCCCTTGTAGCCATGGCGCTTGACCCCATCGATCCATTTCGGATTGACGACGCGCGAACGCATGACGCGCGCGATCTCTTCTTCGAGCGTCCGGGTTTGCGGGCGTTCGGGACGGGAATGGTCGGAATGATAGATTTTGGGCCGATGGCCGCCGAGTTCGGTCGCGGCCACCGCCAGCCCGCCCTCGAACTGGTAATAGTCGTCGCTGTCCAAAAGGTCGTGCTCGCGATTGTCCTGATTGTGCAGCACGGCGTCGATGGATTTCAGCCGTGCGGCGAAACCTTCGCGCTCGGGCACGCCTTGCGCCTCGGCGCCATAGGCATATTGCCCCCAGTCGAGGAAGACATTGGCGAGCTCGGCCACCTCCGTCCATTTGCCGCTATCGATCGGCCCCTGCAATCCGGCGCCATAGGCGCCCGGCTTCGAGCCGAAAATACGGTGGCCGGCTTTCATGAAGGCCGCCGCCTCGCTGGCGCCCGCCGCCATCAGCCCCAGTGCATCCATGCGCATGCACGCGGCGATGGGGTTCTGGTCCTCAGGCTCGTCCAGCGCCCCGATGGCGCGGATGGCCCGGTCGTAGAGCACGATCATCTGCGGAAAGGCGTCGCGGAAAAAGCCGGAAATGCGCAAGGTCACATCGACGCGCGGCCGGCCGAGTTTGGCGAGGGGCACGATTTGGTAGCCCGAGACGCGCAGCGAGCCGGGGTCCCATGTCGGCCGGGCGCCGATCAGGGCCAGCGCCTGGGCGATGTCGTCGCCGCCGGTGCGCATGCTGGCCGTGCCCCAGACGGAAAGGGCCGCCGAGCGAAGCCAGGTGCCGGTCTCCTGGAAATGGCGGAGAACGAGGTTTTCGGCCGATTTCTTTCCCAGCTCCCAGGCGGTCGCGGTCGGCACGGCGCGATTGTCGACCGAATAGAAATTGCGCCCGGTCGGCAAGACGTCGAGCCTTCCGCGCGACGGCGCCCCGGACGGGCCGGGAGCGACGAATTTGCCGTCGAGTCCATCGATCAGGGACCTGATTTCGTTGGGGCCGGAGGCGGCGAGGCGCGGGCGGATGGATTTCTCGATGGTGTCGAGAACGGCGCGGGTGGCGGTCCAGTCGGGGGGACATGAGGCGCCGTCGACCAGTTCGGCGGCGAGGGTTTCGAGGTAGTCGACGACATCGCCGGCGGTGCGGAGGCCGGCACCCCCGCTCTGGCTGCCGCCATCCCTCCCCGCAAGGGGGAGGGACGCTCTGCCGCGAACGCCGTGCCCTGAAGTGGGATCGTCCTTTGCCGAGCGCGCCTCCCCTCCCCCTTGCGGGGAGGGGTCGGGGGTGGGGGTCGCTGCGCCGAGATTGTCGGCGATCTCCAGCCCTGGCCCCTGCCATTTCTCCCCAAGATCGACACCGAGCGGATCGAAGCCCAGCATCAGATCATCGCTCAGCGCCCGGATCAGCGAGGCATCGCCCGGTTCCCCGCCGCGTGGCACGCGGACGAGAGCCACGATCAGATCGCGTTCGAGACGACCGGTCGGGGACTGACCGAAGACGTGCAAGCCGTCGCGGATCTGGGCTTGCTTGAGATCGCAGAGGAAGGTGTCGATGCGGTTGAGGCTGTCGTCGCTGTCGTCGGCAATGCCGATGTCGCGGTCGAGCGCGGTGTCGCGGGTGAAATCGAGGATGCGCTTGCGCAAACCCGCAAGGCGCCGCCGGTCCATGCCGGAAGCGGCGTAGTATTCGTCGAGCAGGGCTTCGAGATCCTTGAGCGGCCCGTAGGTTTCGGCGCGGGTCAGGGGCGGCACGAGATGGTCGATGATCGTCGCGCCGGTGCGGCGCTTGGCCTGGGTGCCCTCGCCCGGATCGTTGACGATGAACGGGTAGAAATGCGGCAGCCCGCCCCAGAGTGCGTTGGGATAGCTCGCCGCGTCGAGCGCCACCGCCTTGCCCGGCAGCCACTCGAGATTGCCGTGCTTGCCGTTGTGGATGAGGGCATGGGCGGCAAAGACATGACGCATCCACAAATAGGCGGCCAGATAGGCATGTGGTGGCACGAGGTCGGGATCGTGATAGCTCGCCCCTTCGTCGAGGTGGTAGCCGCGCCCCGGTTGCAGCAGGATTGCGATATTGCCGAAGACGAGAACGGGAAGGTGGAAACCATCGGTGCGACAGAACGGGTCTTCGGCCGGTTCGCCCCAGCGGTCGGTCACCTCCCGCCTGATCTTTTCGGGCAGAGCGGCAAACAGGCGCCGATAGTCGGCAAGTGCCAGTACCGCCAGGCTGGTGCCGCGTTGGGGGTTGGCGTTGGTTGGTCCCGATTGCAGCGCTTCGATCAGGGCATTGCCGGTGGCCGGCAAGGCCCCATCACCCGCCCTTTTGGCACAATCTCCCGCAAGGGGAGCGGTGCGCTCGGCGCCTGCCACCCTTTCACCTCTCCCTTCGGGGGAGAGGTCGGACCGCAGGTCCGGGTGAGGGGGCCTTTGGCCCAGCCCATAACCCGCTCGCGCCAGCGCCTTCAGTATCTCCACCGTCGATTGCGGCGCGTCGTAGCCGACACCGTTGGCCAGGCGGCCGTCGCGGATGGGGTAGTTGGCGAGAACGATCGCGACGCGGCGATCCTGGCGCGGTGCCCGGCGCAGGCGGACATGGCTTGATGCCAGCGCGACGGCGCGAGCGATGCCGTCCATATCAGGCGCATAGGCCGCAAGCGGGCATTGCGTCGCCTCGTGCCAGACGCTTTGGGCCTTATGCCCGACGATCAGCCCACCGATGCGGCCGTCCATCTCGGGCAGGACGACATGCATGGCGAGGTCCTTTGGCGACAGGCCCTGCGAATCATTGGTCCATTGCGCCTCGGGGCGGCCGGACTGAACGAGCTGGATAATCGGCGCGTCGATGCCGGCAAAGGGATTGTCCGTGTCGGACGGGTCGCCGAAACCGAGGGCGAAGCCGGTGAGGTTGAGGATGAGATCGGGCGGAAAGCGGCCGAAGACTTCCCGGACGAAACGGATGGAACCCTGCTGCTTGAGCGAGGAGACCATGACGGGGACGGGCGCAAGTCCGGCTTCGCGCATTGAAGCGGCCAGCGCCGCGACGGTCGCCGTGCCGGCGCCGTCGAGCACGGCCCGGTAGAACAGGATCGGGACGAAGGCCGCCCCCCCTTTAAAAGGGAGGGACGCGAGCGCCCCCGGTTCGTCTCGGTCCTTGGGCACGCCGTCGGCAGGGTTCGGCTGCCCTGCCCCTTGCGGGGAGGGGTCGAGGGTGGGGGTTTCCCGCACCAGCAGCGATGCAAAGCCATGCGCGTCGACCAGCCCCCGCTCCGGCCACCACAATCCTGCTTCGGGAAATGCGGCTGGTTGCGTTTCCGGCAGCGGCTTGCCGCCCGCCAGCGCCATCATGGCCGCGAGCGCCCGATCCGTGTTTTCCGGGCCGCCGGCAGCGAGGAGCGCGTGCAAGGCCCGCCAGTCGGCAGGAGAAACGGTCGAGCGCGCCAGAAGCGCCGGATCGGGATCGGCATCGCCCGGCAACAGCGCCAGTTGTGCGCCGGTTCGTTCGGCGAGCCGGCAGAGCTCGTCGACGCCATAGGGCCAATAGGCCGCGCCGCCGAGCAGGCGGACAACGATCAGCCCGGCATGGCAGACCGTCCTGTCGAGCCACAGGTCGACCGACAGGTTGTGCGACAGGCGCATGAGATTGGCGAGGCGCAGGTCCGTGATGCCGGCCCGATCGACCGAAGCGGCCAGGGCCGCCAATTCGCTGTCCGCCGCCGAGGCGAAGACGATCCGTCCCGGCGTCTGGCCGAGATCGATGGCTTCGCCGTCCTGCTGAATCGCACCGGCGCGCGCTGCTAGCAGGTGCATCAGCGCCGACCCCCGGGTGGCGTGCCGAACGCCTCGACCAGACCGACGCAGGCAAGCGATGCCAGCGCCCCGGCGGCAGCGAGGCCGCCGTATTCCGCAAGGCGCAATTGTCCGGTCTTGTCGTCGGTTGCCAGCCAGCCGAGGATGACGAGGAAGGGGACGATGCCGATCGGCAGGGACATCAAGAGCCTCTCGGCCTGCCCCCCGAGCCAGCGCCCGACCATGGCATTCGCGGCCATTGCGGCCAGTGAAGGCGGCAATGAGAGAAGATAGGAAAAGGGAAAGGTGCCGACCAGAAAGCCGATATCGAGGCTGGCCAGACCGGCAGGCCCGGCTCGGCTCAGCGCCGTTGCCGACATGAACAGCACGGCCGCCAGCGGCGGCATGACGAGCAGGCCGAGCGCGAGCAGTTCGAAATCGCGGCGTTGCATGTTCCTGACCACCTGGGTTCGGTTCCTCAGCCGGTCGCCGTCAGACCAGCGGCGATGGCTTGGTGATCGAGCGGGCTCTGGCCGATGACGACCAATGCGGTTTCGCGCTTTTCGTCGCCGCGCCAGGGCCGGTCGAACCAGGTGGTGATGCGCGGACCGACGGCTTGAACGGCGAGCCGCGCCTCGGCGCCGGCAATGGCGGCAAAGCCCTTGAGCCG
This sequence comes from Alphaproteobacteria bacterium, assembly GCA_018818925.1. GTDB lineage: Bacteria > Pseudomonadota > Alphaproteobacteria > Rhizobiales > Devosiaceae > JAHJQZ01. The sequence goes on along the minus strand of JAHJQZ010000119.1, from coordinate 24,287 downwards.
CAAGATATCGTGGGCGCGGATAGCGGCTTCGATTCTGGCCAGCAACCCCGCCGTGTCGATGTCCGCCGGCAGCCGGATCGAGAAGGAATCGAAATCGTCGTGCTCGTGCGGCATGCCCGCATGTTCGAGCTCGTGAAGGCTGTCGCGGCCGACGAGATCATCCTCGGAGGCAAGGCCGAGGCCGAGCAGCGCCGCCGGGTCGACCTCGCCATTGCGGGCCGTGACGATTCCGGTGCCGGCGCGCAGATGCGGTCGCAAGCCGTCGAGCACCGAATCGATGCCGCCCGGCTGCAACAGGTCGGTCTTGTTGACGACGACGAGGTCGGCGGCCGAGAGCTGGTCCTGGAACAGTTCGCCGAGTGGCGTTGCGTGGTCGAGCATGGAATCGGCCCGGCGCTCGGCGTCGATCCTCATCTCGTCGGCGGCAAAGCGCCCTTCGCTCAGCGCCATCGCATCGACCAGGGTGACGACGCCGTCGATGGTGACCTGGGACTTGATCTCCGGCCAGTTGAAGGCCCTGACCAGCGGTTGCGGCAGGGCGAGGCCGGAGGTCTCGATGACGATATGGTCGGGTTTTTCGTCGCGGCTGATAAGGGCGGTCATGGCCGGGATGAAGTCCTCGCCGACGGTGCAGCAGATGCAGCCATTGGCGAGTTCGATCATGTCTTCGGCGCGGCAGACCTCGGAGCCGCAGCTTTCGAGCAATTCGCGGTCGACCCCGACATCGCCGAACTCGTTGATGATGAGAGCCAGCCGCTTGCCGTGGCTATGCGCCAGAAGGTGGCGGATGAGCGTCGTCTTGCCGGCACCGAGAAATCCGGTGACGATGGTGGCGGGGATTTTTGCCGACATGGGCGAAGCTCCAAAGGCAGATGCGCGCCCCCGCAGACGGGGACGCGCCTAATGCCCGAGTATCGGTGATCAGGCGAACAAGCGCGGCGTGACGAGTCCGGTCTTGCCGAGGCCGCGCACCATCTTGGCGCCGGCGAGAACGGCGAGATCGATCAGCGGCTCGGCGAGGACCACCAGCATGTAGGCGCCGCCAAAAGTCACGATGGAGGTGAGGTTGGCGACGCCGAAGCCTTGTCCGTAGAGCGCCCAGAAGCCGACCCAGAGCACGACGCCGCCCTGATAGGCGGTCGAGAGCTTCAAGGCCTGCAAATAGGTGATGTCCACATAGGGCGTCGCCTTGGGGATGATGCGGTCGGCCAGCGCCTTGATGGCGAAGAGCGGCACCAGAAGCGTCGTCACGTTGGCTGCAAATTGCGGCAGGTCGAAAGGCGCGAAGAACAGGCCCTGGATGAGAAGCCCGAGCGCCAGACCGATGGCGGCCGGCGCCGCCCCGAAAATCAGCAGCAGCGTCGTGCCGAGAATGAGATGGACCTCGGAAACGCCGACCGGATAGTGCGGCAGGACTTCGAAAAAGCCGAAGACCGCGGCGGTCGTCAGAGCCGAGCGGGCGGCAAGCGAAACCGCGCCGCGTTCCTTGATCGCGTTCCAGCTCAGTTTGGCGGCATAACCGGCGGCGCCGGCGGCGGTCGCGTAGGCGAGCACCATCTTGGCGGGATCGATGAGGCCGGGTTCGATGTGCATGATCTGTGTCCTTATGGGAATGCGGAATTGGAGTCCGAAACACCGGTCCGGAACGCAGGCGCCGGCCGGCATGGGCGCAAGGGCCCCCTGAAAGGAATCAGCCTGAGAAACGAGTCATGCACACCTCCGCCTGTCCCACCGACAGATGAGCGTTGATCGGGCGATTGGCAGGTCTCCTGGCTTACGGTGTGACTTCTTGCGTGACCCTTGACCGAAAACCGGTTCCCACTTTTCGAGGGTCACACACGTCGGCTCCGCCCCTTCCCAGCCTTTCGGCCAGTGGGATTTGCGAAAGCCTCACCGCTCACAGTTGCGGGGGCAGCCACGGTTTTGGTCCCTTTTGGGTAGCCCGCACCGTGTTCCCTTTTCATCTTCCTGCGCTTCGGGCAGGAAGAACCAATACGTCAAAAGCAATGGCATGCACCGGACACGAAAGCAAGCCGCGCCCGGATGCGAAGGGAGGACACATGGACAGGATTGCCTTCAGCCGCGAGGAAAAGCGCGCGCTCGTCTTGAAAATGCGGGACTATTTCGACACCGAGCTCGACCAGCCCATCGGCGACATCGGTGCCGAACTGCTGATCGATTTCCTTGAGGTGGATATCGGCGCCTTCTACTACAACAAGGGACTGCACGATGCGCAGGCGGCGTTCCGCCAGCAGGTCGAGGCCTTCGATGATGCCGTCTACGCGCTCGAAAGGCCGGAGGCGGCGCGGGGAGCGAAAGGCTAGCCCGCTTGCCGCCCCTTCATGAGTGGGGATACGGGGCAGGTGCGGCCCGATCCATGTGCCGGGGCAAACCGCCATGCCCGGCGCACGGGCGCACCGGAATCGACGGCCGGCGGCGGCGGCGATACGTCGCCTTCGACTCAGGCCGAGATGGCGAGACGTTCGCGCAGGATTTCGCGGTTGGCGACCAGATCGGCGATGGTGTAGGAATCGAGTTCCTTGAAAAAGGCGGCGAGCGCCGAATTCAGCACGTCGTGGAAACGGCAGTGTTCGGCCAGCGGACAATCGGCCTTCGCGTCCTCGAAACAGGGCGCCAGCGCAAAACTGTCCTCGGTCAGGCGAATCGATTCATAGACCGTGATCTCGCTTGCCGGCCGGCCCAGCTTGATGCCGCCATTGCGTCCGCGCACGGTGGCGAGAATGTTGTTCTTGACCAGCGGCTTGATGAGCTTGAACAAAAAGGCCTCGGAAATGCCGAAGGACTTAGAAATCGCACTGACCTGGCTGAGATTTGGATCGTTGAGGGCGCAATACATCAACGCGCGTATCGCATAACTTGATTGTTTTGTCAGACGCATAGCGCTGGTCCTCCTACGCCCGCGCGACTTGCCATAGCCAAATGATGGCCAACGTTCAAGTGCGCGCTAATATTTAGCGTACCAAGCTTTTCGGATGCCGAACTTCCCTATATTTTTCATAATGTTGAGCAGTGGCATCTTTTCCGCATGCCAAGACTAGGCCCGTTGGCGGCGCACGTCCGCGCGACCTTCCGACGCAGGTCCTGTCTCAGTCGTAGACTTAATGGCCCGGATTCGTGCTGCTTGGCGGTCCGTCGCCGGCTCGGGCGGCAGGCCGCCAGGACGCCGTCAGCCGCCGAGTTCCTCGCGCAAAAGCTCGAGTTCGAGCCATTCGTTCTCCGCCGCCGCCAGTTCGGCCCGGGCCGCCTCATGCCGTTCGGTGAGCGCGGAAAAGCCGCCGGGATCGCGGTTGAACAGGGCCGGATCGGCCAGTTTTCGCTCGATGCCGGCCAGTTCGGCCTGCAGCGATTCCATGGTTGCCGGAAGCTGTTTCAGCGCATGCAGCTGCTTGAACGACAGCTTTTTCGGTTTGCTCGCGGCGGGCGGCGATAGCGGCGGCGTCCGTTTCGGCGCGACGCGCGGCCTGTCCGATGCCCGCTCCAGAACGCCGTGGCCGCGCAGCGCCACCATGTCGGAATAGCCGCCGGCATATTCGGTCCAGCCCCCGTCGCCTTCGGCGATCAGTGTCGCTGTGGCGACGCGGTCGAGGAAGTCGCGGTCGTGGGAAACGACGATGACGGTGCCGGCATAGTCGGCCACCAGTTCCTGCAACAGGTCGAGCGTTTCGAGGTCGAGATCGTTGGTCGGCTCGTCGAGAACCAGAAGGTTCGAGGGCAGGGAAAGGGCGCGAGCGAGGGTAACGCGGGCGCGCTCGCCGCCGGAAAGACGCGCCACCGAGGTGCCGGCCTGTTCCGGCGCGAACAGGAAATCCTTCATGTAGGCGGCGAAATGGCGCTTCTGGCCGTTGATCTCGACCCAATCGGAATTGCCGCCGGTCAAGGCGTCCTTGAGCGTCATTTCGGGCTTGAGGGCGTCGCGTCGCTGGTCGAGCATGGCCATGTCGAGCCTGGTGCCGAGCTTGACGGTGCCGGCATCGGGCGCGAGCGTGCCGGTCAACAGCTTGACGAGCGTGGTCTTGCCGGCGCCGTTCGGGCCGACGATGCCGAGCCGGTCGCCGCGCAGCACCCGGGTCGAGAAATCCGAAACGATCGGGCGGCCGTCGAAGCCTTTTTCGAGGTTTTCGGCATCGATGACGATCTGGCCGGAGGTCTTGCCCGACGCGACCGAGAGCGCGACGGTACCGATCTGCTGGCGGGCGTCGCGCCGCGTCCGGCGCAATTCGGCCAGTTCGGCCATGCGCCGGACATTGCGTTTGCGGCGGGCCGTGACGCCGTAGCGCACCCAATGCTCCTCGCGGACGATCTCGCGATCGAGCTTATGACGTTCCTGCTCTTCTTCCTCGAGCGCGCGGTCACGCCAGGATTCGAAGCCGGCAAAGCCGTCGTCGAGGGCGCGGGCCATGCCACGGTCGAGCCAAATGGTCTCGCGCGTCAGATCGGTCAGGAAGCGCCGGTCGTGGCTGATCAGGACGAAAGCCGAGCGCGTGGCGACCAGCTCGGATTCGAGCCACTCGATGGCCGGCAGATCGAGATGGTTGGTCGGCTCGTCGAGCAGCAGGATATCGGGCTCGGGGGCCAGGGTGCGCGCCAGGGCGGCGCGGCGCGCCTCGCCGCCGGAAAGGGTTTTCGGGTCCTTGTCGCCGTCGAGCTTCAGATGGTCGACGAGATATTGCGCCCGGTGCATCGGATCGCCACCGGTCAGGCCCGCCTCAACGAAGGCCAGCACGGTGTCGAAGCCGGCAAGGTCCGGCTCCTGCGGCAGGTAGCGGACGGTGGCGCCGGGCGCGGTGAAGACCTGGCCCGCGTCGGGTTCGATCAGGCCGGCCGCGATCTTCAAAAGCGTCGACTTGCCCGAGCCGTTGCGACCGACGAGCGCGATGCGGTCGCCGGGCCGGACGGAAAGGTCGACGCCGTCGAGCAGCGGCTGGCCGCCGAATGTCAGGCTGATGTCCTTGAGTGCGAGAAGTTCGGCGGCCATGCGGGTCCGGTCAGGTTCGGGTCGCGCGGGTGATAGCGCGGCGGCGGCCCCGTCGTCCACAAGTCTCCTACATCAGCGCCCCGAGCCCGCGCCAGACGATCCAGATGCCGACGGAGATGACCACGGCGGAAAAGACGTATCTGAGAGCGTTTTTGTGGCCGCTCATCCAGCGGCCGACGAAGACGCCGATGCCGCCGCCGATGGCGCCGCCGAGGATGAACAGGGCAGCGAGTTGCCAGTCGACCAGGCCGGAAATGGCGTAATTGGTGGCGGTGGTGGCGCCGAAGGCGAAGACGGCGACCAGCGAGGTGGCGCCGGCAAAGGCGAGCGGCATGCCGGTCGCCAGCATCAGGCCGGGCACGATGAGAAAGCCGCCGCCGATGGAAAAGAACCCGGAGAGGACGCCGACGCCGAAGCCGATGGGAATGAGGCGTGGCAAAAGCCTGCTGGCCGTAGCCGAACTGAGCCTTATTTCGGCATTGCCGCCGCCCGCGCGCCCGAACAGCATGGTGCCGCCGATGACGAGCATCAACAGGCCGAACAGCACCAGAAGCTGCTGGCCGTCGACGACCTTGGCGACGCTCGATCCAGCCCAGGCGCCGATCATGCCGGAGACGGTGAAGACCAGGGCGCATTGCCATTTGACCCGGCCGGCGCGGGCATGGGGGATGAGATTGACCAGCGCGGTCAGCGCTACGGCGAGGGCCGAAGTGCCGAGCGCCACATGGGTCGGAGTGACACCGACGACGTAGACGAGCAGCGGCACGGCGAGGATCGAGCCGCCGCCGCCGATCAGCCCGAGAACGAGTCCAACGAGGGCGCCGGAAAGCGGCGCCAGCAGGGCAGCAAGGTCCATTTGAATCAGTCTTTCGAACAATAGATGGTGTGAAGCGAGCCGAGCAGGTCCTCGATGCGGGGATCGGCGAGGCGATACCATATGGTCTGGCTGTCGCGTCTGGTGGCGACGAGACCCTCCATCCGCATCTTGGCCAGGTGCTGGGAAAGCGCCGACTGGCTGAGCCCAAGCGCCTCGGCCAGCGTGCTGACATTCATCTCGCCCGCCTGCATCAGCTTGCACAGGATGACGAGGCGCTTGCCATTGCCGAGCGCCTTCAGTGTCCGGCCCATCATATCGGCCCGGGTTTCGATGTCGGTCAGGTCTTGAGCGAGCATTTTAGCTCTCCACTAAAAAAGCACTTGCTTTATAAGCGATGTTGAATATATATGTCAACCGAAGCCGGCGCCATGCGGCGCGCACCACCAGATTCAGGGAGACGACACGATGTCCAAGCCCGTCATTGAAGCCTTTTTCGATCAACCGACTTACACCATTTCCTATCTCGTCGCCGACCCGGAGACCGGCGAGGCCGCGGTGATCGACCCGGTGCTCGACTACGACCACAAGGGTGGCACGGTCGACACCCGTTCGGTCGAGGCGATTCTCGCCCGCGCCAACGAGAAGGGTTACAGGATCGTCTGGGCCCTCGAAACCCACGCCCATGCCGACCACTTGTCCGGCGCCCCGTTCTTCAAGGCCAAGACTGGCGCCAGGATCGGCATCGGCGAGAACATCGTGAAGGTGCAGACCATCTTCCGCCCGGTGTTCAACGCCACTGATCTGAAGACCGATGGCTCCGATTTCGACCACCTGTTCAAGGACGGCGAGACCTTCAAAATCGGCAACCTCACCGCCGAGGTCATGCACACGCCGGGCCATACGCCCGCCGACATTTCCTACAGGATCGACGACGCCGTGTTCGTCGGCGACACCATTTTCATGCCCGATTACGGCACGGCCCGCGCCGACTTCCCCGGTGGCGACGCCCATCAGCTTTTCAACTCGATCCACAAGCTTCTAGCCCTGCCGGATGAGACGCGCCTGTTCATGTGCCACGACTACAAGGCGCCGGGCCGCGACGAATACGCCTGGGAAACGACGGTCGCCGCCGAAAAGCAGAACGTGCATTTGAAGGACGGCGTCACCGAGGACGCCTTCGTCAACATGCGCCAGGCCCGCGACGCGACCCTTGCTGCGCCGGTGCTGCTGCTGCCCTCGATCCAGGTCAATATCCGCGCCGGCCGTTTCCCCAAGGCCGAGCACAACGGCGTCCACTACCTCGTGGTGCCGGTCAAGGCCAAGAAGGGCAAAGAAGACATCCTCGCCGCCTGATCGCCATTCGCATCCTTCGTCACTCATTCCCCCGCACAGGAACATACACATGAGCTTTCTGCAGTCTTTGATGGGCGGCCCCTCGACCGGCGTCCAGGTTCAGACCATTTCCGGCAATTCCGCCGTCGAGTTCTTCGGCGACAAGGACACCTTCTTTGTCGACGTGAGATCCTTGGGCGAAATGCAGATGTCCGGCACCATCAAGGGCGCCGTACGCGCGCCGCTTCCCGAATTCACGCGCCATGCCAGGCCGGACGGCTCGGGCTCGCTGCCCGCGGCCGATGCCGACAAGCGCATCATCGTCGTCTGCGCCTCGGGCGCCCGTTCGGGCGCAGCCTGCCAGCAGCTGGTTTCCATGGGCTACACCAATGTCGCCAATCTCCGGGGCGGCATCGGTGCCTGGGCGCATGCCGGGGGGGCGATGGAGCGCTGAGGCTGCCGTCTTTTGAGTGGTCGCGTTTCCGAACCGAAAAAGTGGTGTCCACTTTTTCTGGAAACGCTCCTGAATGTCGCCAGTCTCCGGGGCGGCATCGGTGCCTGGGCTCACGCCGGGGGGCGACGGAGCGCTGATCTGAGATTTCGCTCCTGCCCAGGCATGGGCCCGCGCCATTCGGGGTGGCGCGGGCCCTTTTTGCTTTCCCTTATTCGGCTATGCCGAGATTCAATGCCTTGGTCACTTCCTGCCAGGACACGAATTTGAAGTTGCGGGTGAACCCCTCGTTGCGGTCGTCCTGAACGGCGAGTAAACCCTGCGGGTAGAGCGGCCCGAGCGGCAGCGCCGTGACGTCGAGCCCGTCGGTTTCGCCAACCGGATCGGTCGCGCCGGTGCCGATCGAGAAGCTGCCGATGCAGGACTGCTCGCCGGCTTCGTTGGGCTGGCGCTCGTAAAGCGCATAGGAATTGTCGCCCTGCGAGGAGGCGACGAGGTAGCCGGTTTGCGGACCGGTCTTGTAGATGGTCAGGCCTTCGACATCGTCGGTGGCCAGGCAGGCCGAGCCCACCAGATCGATCTGAACGCCTTCGGCCGGTTTTTGCGGATCGGCTTCAAAACGCCAGATACCGCCATTTTCCTCTCCTACATAGATGAAGCCGAGTTCGTCGTCGGCAACAATGCCCTCGGGCTGGCTCGGAACGGTCCATTCGCGCAGCAGGGTGAGAGACAATTGGCCTGTCGCGTCGGCAGCCACGGCCCATTGCACCACATCGCCGGTCTTGAAATTGACGATCACCTGCGGGATGCCGTCGGCCGCCACATGCAGGCCGATGCCGTAGATATCGTCCTCGATATCGCGCAGCGCCCCGGGAAAGGCGAAGGGCGTCGCGTGTTGCAGGGTGCCGTCGGCGGCGACCGTATAGAGCACGATGGTGTTGTCCTCGCGCTTGGAGGCGGCCACCAGCGTCACTTTCGATCCGCCGAGATCGACATCCTGGCGGATATCGACATTGTTGAGCTTGCCGTCAGGCAGACGCTGAACGATTTTGCCGTCGAGATCAAACACCAGCAACCCGTATTGCTTGTCGGTGCCAATGACCCGGCTTTGAGCCGGATTGTCAGTATTGATCCAGATCGCCGGATCGTCCGGATCGGCATCGACCGGCTCGGTCTCGGTGACGGCGGTGACCATCACCCGCGGAGGGTCGGCGGCCAAGGCAGCCGCAAAAACGAGAGGTGACAGCAATGCTGTCACCACCAGAATGAAAGCGCAAGCGAACCTAGTCATCGATTTCGGCCTCCGCAACCGGCGCCGTGAAGGAAACAACGAGCGCGTCCTCGCCGAATTTGGCCGAGACGAAGCCGCCGATCAGGCCATTGTCGGCGATATGATCGGCATTGAGTTCGCCCGTTTCGAGGGCGGTCGCAAGCGTGCCGGCAGAAGCCAGACGCTCGTCGTTGACGATCAGGTTTTTCTCGGCCCATTCCCACTCGGACTCGATCTCGAAATTGGACAAAAGGCCGGCGGGGAAGTTCTCGCCCTGCAGAGCGAATTCGGCCGGCGGCAGGTGCTCGGAGAAATCGGCATTCTCGAATTCAAGCTCGAAGGAACGCTCGATGCCGTTGGTGATCAGGTCGAGGGCGATTTCGAAATCGGCATAAGTGAGCTTGTCGCCGACGGGAACGTATTCGCGCTTGGCCACGAGCTTGGCGTCGGTGGATTTGGCCATGTCGGTCAACTGGATGTTGAACTCAAAATCTCCGAGCTTGCCGACCATGACGAAATGCGGCGTTTCACCGAGCCAGGCAGTCGGGGCGCCATTGCCCGTCTCGCCGGCGACGACGACGTTGCTGAGGGCGCGGTCCGCCTCCGACAGGTCCTCGGCAAGGCTGGCCGGAACCGCCGAGCAGGTGAGCAGGAGGGCAAAGGCGCCAATGGAAAAAGGCGCGCGAAGGGTGGCAAGCGACATGATGGAGGACCCCATGGGTGATAATGAGACAATGAGCGATAGGCGCAGCGAATGTCACGGCTGTGACGGCGCTTGCCATCGACGGGAACTCACCCTATAACGCCCGCTTCAAACCGGGTCGCCCGGCCGAAAGGCATGCCGTGGCGATCCAGAATGCTCGCTCCTGCGGGAGTATTGGCATGATCCCGAAGCTGGGTTCCAGTTTTTTAGGCGGTCATGCGCAAACGACAAAGAGAAGCAAAATGCCGAAGATGAAGACCAAGTCTGGCGCCAAGAAGCGCTTCAAGATGACGGCGACGGGCAAGGTGAAGGCCGGCGTGGCCGGCAAGCGCCACCGCCTCATAAGCCACGATGCCAAGTACATCCGCACCAATCGCGGCACCAAGGTGCTGAGCGACGCGGATGCCGGCATCGTCAAGACCTACATGCCCTACAACCGCTAGCAACGCCACGGAAGGAGACACGATATGGCTCGCGTCAAACGGGGCGTTACCAATCACGCCCGTCACAAGAAGACCCTCAAGGCCGCCGAGGGCTATTACGGCCGCCGCAAGTCGACCATACGCGTCGCCAAGCAGGCGGTGGAAAAGGCCGGCCAGTACGCCTATCGCGACCGGCGCGCCAAGAAGCGCAATTTCCGCGCGCTGTGGATCCAGCGCATCAACGCCGCGGTGCGCGACCACGGGCTGACCTATGGCCGATTTATCGACGGCCTCGGCAAGGCCGAGATCGCCGTCGACCGCAAGGTTCTCAGCGATCTGGCGATCCGCGAACCGGAGGCCTTCGGCGTTCTCGTCACCAGGGCCAAGGCCGCGCTTGGATATCTCGAAGGCGTGGAAGCTGCCACGCACGCGCGAATCTCAGCGTAGCACGCGCCAAAAGCAGCCTGCCGAGGCCGATCAAAGGCTCTGGGTCACCCCGACGGGGTGGCGCGGGGCCTTTTGTCTGTCTACAACCACTTCGCCTTCAAGCCAGCGGAATCCGACATGTCCTCCCCCGACCTCGACACACTGAAATCCGACCTGCTGTCCGACATCGCCAAGGCCGATGACGAAGCCGCGCTCGACGCGGTGCGCGTCGCCGCCCTGGGCAAGAAAGGCTCGGTCTCGGCCCTGCTCGCCACCCTCGGCAAGATGACGCCAGAGGAACGCAAGGTCATGGGACCGGCGATCAATGGTTTAAAGACCGACATCGCCGCCGCCATCGAGGCGCGCGGAACCGAACTGAAGCAGAGGGCGCTCGAAGCCCGGCTCGCCGCCGAACGGGTCGATGTCACTCTGCCGCTGCCCAAGGCCCCGACGGCCAGAGGCCGCATCCATCCGGTCAGCCAGGTCATGGACGAATTGACCGCGATCTTTTCGGACATGGGCTTTTCCATCGCCGAAGGGCCGGACATCGAGACCGACTATTTCAATTTCACCGCGCTCAATTTCCCCGAGGGTCATCCGGCCCGCGAGATGCACGACACGTTCTTTTTGAAGCCGGACGCGCAAGGCAGCCGCAAGCTCCTTCGCACCCACACCTCACCGGTGCAGATCCGCTCGATGCTCAAGTCCAACGAGACGGCGGCGCCATGGGTCGCCAGGGCCATCACCCCGCCGATCCGCATCATCGCGCCGGGCCGCACCTATCGCCACGACAGCGACCAGACCCATACCCCGATGTTCCATCAGGTCGAGGGCCTCGTCATCGACACATCGAGCCATATCGGCCAGCTCAAATGGGTGCTCGAGGAATTTTTGAAGGCCTTTTTCGAGGTCAAGGACGTCAAGCTCAGGTTCCGCCCAAGCTTTTTCCCCTTCACCGAACCGTCGATGGAGGTCGATGTCGGCTGCGACCGCTCCGGGGCCGAAATCAAGATCGGCGAAGGCCAGGATTGGCTCGAAATCCTCGGCTGCGGCATGGTGCATCCGAACGTCTTGCGCAATTGCGGGCTCGACCCGGACGTCTATCAGGGCTTCGCCTGGGGCATGGGCATCGACCGTCTCGCCATGCTGAAATACGGCATGCCGGACCTGCGGGCGTTCTTTGACGCCGACCAGCGCTGGCTCGATCACTACGGCTTCCGGCCGCTCGACCTGCCGACGCTGTTCGGGGGGCTGGCGAGCTAGGGCCATGACCCTCCCCGAGCGCTACCAGGATGCGGTCCGCTTCTCGTTCGGCGATTCTCCGGAACTCGCCGACGAATTGCTGGCACTCGTGCTTGCCGGAAGGAAAACGGCGACCTGCGGAGCCTTGCGCGACTTCGGCGCCGACGAACCCGTGCCCGAAGTCGGGCGCCGCGACGTGGTGCTCGACGGGCGCGGCGAGCCGGCCTGCGTCATCGAGACCACCGAGGTCACGCGGTGCCGCTTCGATGATGTCGGCGAGGATTTCGCGCTGGCCGAGGGCGAGGGCGATTTCGACGACTGGCGCAATGGGCATATCGCCTATTTCACCCGCAATGGCGGCTGGTCGGGCGATCTGATGCTCGTTTGCGAGCGCTTCCGGCTGGTGGAGGTGTTCGAATGAGCATCGCCTGCGGCGAACGCCCGGTATCGGCCGCGATGCCACACAGCTTCTTGCCTTCTCCCCTCGCGGGAGAAGGTGGCGCGAAGCGCCGGATGAGGGGGACGGGCGCCTGCGTTCGTCGCTCCACCCTCACCCGCCGCTTCGGAGCACCCTCTCCTGTCAAGGGAGAGGGGGGAACGGTGATCGGGGGCAGACCATGACCCACATTTCCGCCGAGCCCGTGACCTTCGTCGTCACCGATATCGAGACCGACGGCCATTCGCCGCTGCGCAACTCGATGCTGAGCTTCGCCTCAATCGCCGTCGACTACGAGGGCAACGAAATCGGCACCTTCGAAGCCAACCTGATGCCCCGCGCCGACCGTGAGGCCGATCCGCGCACCATGGACTGGTGGCTGACCCAGCCCGAGGCCTGGGCGGCGGCGACATCGGACCCGGAACGGCCGGAAGACGTCATGCCCGCCTATGCGGCCTGGGTCGAGGCGCTGCCGGGCTTCAAGGTCTTCGTCGCCGCGCCGATCCTGTTCGATGGGGCATGGATGGACCATTATCTCGACACCTATGCCGGAACGCGGGCCATCGGCGGCCCCTATACCGGACGGCAATTGTTCCGGGGCGGCGGGGTCTGCCTTTACACCATGGCCGGCACATTGCGCGGCCAGGACTATCTCAACTGGGGCATGCAGCGCGTCCCCGCCGACTGGTATGGCGATGTGCCCCATACCCACAAGGCGATCGACGACGCGCGCGGCTTTGCCAATGTGCTGATCAGACTCTTCGACATGAACGCGGCCTTGCCGACAATCGAAAACCAGACAGGCGCCTACACATGAAATTCACTCTCGACTGGCTCAAGGAGCACTTGCAGACCGACGTTCCGGCCGCAACCATCGTCGACACCCTGACCATGATCGGCCTCGAGGTCGAAAGCGTCGAGGACCAGGCCAGAGCGCTCGAACCGTTCGTCGTCGCCTATGTCGTCTCGGCGCAAAAGCACCCGAATTCCGACCATTTGCAGGTCTGCATGGTCGATTCCGGGTCCGGCACGCCGATCAAGGTCGTGTGCGGCGCCCCCAATGCGAGGACCGGCATGAAGGGCGTCTTCGCCCCGGTCGGCACCTATATTCCGGGCTCGGATTTCACCCTCGGCAAGGGCAGGATCCGTGGCGAGGACTCGAACGGCATGCTGTGCTCGGAGCGCGAATTGCTGCTGTCGGACGACCATACCGGCATCATCGAACTGCCGGACGACGCACCGGTCGGCATGAAATATGTCGAGTACAAGAAACTGGGCGGCGTCGTTATCGACGTGGCGATCACGCCGAACCGAGGCGATTGCACCGGCATTTTCGGCATCGCCCGCGACCTTGCGGCGGCCGGCGTCGGCGATCTCATCGACAAGGCGATCATGCCGGTCAGGGCGACCGGCGGCGAAACCCCCATCCCGATCGAATTGAGGTTCGCGCCGGGCGAGGAACAGGTGTGCAGAATGTTTGCCGGGCGCCTCGTCCGCAATGTCAAAAATGGCCCTTCGCCGCAATGGTTGCAGGACCGGCTGCGCGCCGTCGGCCTCAGGCCCATCAACACGCTCGCCGACATCACCAATTACATTTCGCAGGAGCGCGGCCGGCCACTGCACGTCTATGACGCCGACAAGATCGCCGGCACCATCCATGCGCGCATGGGCAAAAAGGGCGAGAGCTTCAACGGCCTCGACGACAAGACGCATGAGGTCGACGAGACCATGTGCGTCATCGCCGACGATAGCGGCGTGCTCGGCCTCGGCGGCATCCTCGGCGGCGAGGAAAGCTCGTGCACGGACGCAACGACCAGTGTTTTCATCGAATGTGCCTGGTTCGAGGCCGCGCCGACGGCAAGGACCGGCCGCAAGACCGGTATCATGTCGGACGCGCGCTACCGATTCGAGCGCTACGTCGATCCGGCCTTCGTCAAGCCCGGCATCGAACTGGCGACGCGGATGGTGCTCGAACTGTGCGGCGGCGAGGCCTGCGAGGTCCGCGTTGCCGGCAACATCGAACCGCCCGAGACGATCATCGACTTTCCCTTAAGCGAAATCCAGCGCCTGACTGGCTTGCGGGTCGGCTTCCCCGAGGTCAAGGCCATCCTGACAAGGCTCGGCTTCTGGGTGTCGGGCACGCATGAGACAGTCAAGGTCGCGGTGCCGTCGTGGCGGCCCGACGTGACGCAGAAGGCCGACATCGTCGAGGAAGTGATGCGCATGGAAGGCGTCGACCGTGTGCCGGTCGAACCGCTGCCGCGCCTTTCCGGCGTTGCCGAGACCATGCTGACCGGCCTGCAGAACCGCAGGCGCCTGGCGCGGCGGGCCCTTGCGGCGCGCGGCCTCGACGAGGCGGTCACCTGGTCGTTCATCTCGGAAGACCTGGCGCGGATGTTCGGCGGCGGCGGCGAGGCGCTAAAGCTCGCCAATCCCATCGCCACCGACCTGACCGACATGCGGCCCTCGCTGCTGCCGGGGCTTCTGTCGGCCATCCGGCGCAACCAGAACCGCGCCATCGACGAGCTCGACCTGTTCGAGGTCGGGCAGGTGTTCCTATCCGACGAGCCGGGCGGCCAGCACACCTACGCGACCGCCATACGCGCCGGCCACACGCCGCGCTCGTGGCGCGGTGGCAATAAGCCGGTCGACGTGTTCGACGCCAAGGCCGACCTCGCGGCGCTGCTCGACGTCATGGGCTACGACATCGACAAGCTGCAGCTCGTCGCCGAGCCGGCGGCCTGGGCTCATCCGGGGCGCGGCGGACGGCTGCAGCTCGGGCCGAAAAACGCCTTCGCCTGGTTCGGCGAACTGCACCCGGCCCTTGTCGCCGAGCTCGATCTCGACGGGCCGGTGGTGGCGTTCGAACTCGATCTCGACGCCCTGCCCGAGCCGAAGAAAAAGCCGACGCGCACCAAGCCGCAGCTCGTCTTGTCCGACCTGATGCCGCTGAGCCGCGATTTCGCCTTCGTGGTCGATGCCGGCGTCGCGGCGCAATCGATCCTCAAGGCGGCGCAGGGCGCCGACAAGAGGCTGATCACCGGCGCCTCGGTCTTCGACATCTACGAGGGCGAACATGTCGGGCCGGGCAAGAAGTCGGTCGCCATCGCCGTCGACCTGCAGCCGCGCGACAGAACGCTGACCGACGAGGATATCGAAGCTGTCTCGGCAGCCGTCGTTGCGTCGGTAACCAAGGCGACGGGCGGCGTGCTGAGAAGCTAGGCGCGGCATGGCTTCCAACCTTCCCTCCCCCTTGCGGGGAGGGATGCCGGCAGGCAGGAAGGGGGTCGCCGCAGGGGGAAAAGCCATGAGTTCAGTGACGCAAACGGCGCAGACCCCCACCCCCAACCCCTCCCCGCAGAGGGGAGGGGAGCACAGGCGTTGCGCGCGCAAATGACCGCCCTTCCGACCATCGCCTCGTTCTGGCACGGCCCGCTGAGCTGGCTTGAGCATGTTTCGATCGCGAGCTTTGTCCGCCAGGGCCACCCCGTGCATGTCTATTCCTACGAACCCGGGGGCGATCTTCCCCCCGGCGCCGAGTGGAAGGACGCCGCCGAGATGCTGCCGCGCGAAAAATTGTTCTTTTACAAGGGCCACGGCACGCCAGGCGCCTTTTCCGACTTGTTCCGCATGACGCTGATGCGTGAGGAACGCGGCATCTGGGCCGATTGCGACGTTTATTGCGTCAGGCCGATCGATGATCTCGGGGATTACATTTTTTCCTGGGAACGACCCGGATCGATCAACGGCGCCGTTCTCAGGATACCCGCGGACGCGCCGCTGCTCGATGATCTGTTGTCGATCTTCGATCTCGATAACCGGCCGCTGTTCGAGCCGCACCTGCCGCTCGGGCGGCGGCTGGAAGTAGCGGCGCGGCGGCTTCTCGGCGATCCGGTGACGCCCTCGCACATGCAATACGGCGCGACGGGGCCGTTTGCCCTCACCCATTTCGTGCCCAGGCACGGGCTGATCGACAAGGTGCTGCCCTCTTCGGTCTTTTATCCGGTGCCCTATGCCGGCATCCCCGCACTGATGGAAGCGGGCAGCGACATCGCCGAGGTCATTTCCGCCGATACGCACGGCGTCCATATCTGGCGCAGCCAGCTGACCCGGCGGGGCCGGGCGGACATCTCCTTGCCGGCAAAGGGCAGCGCGCTCGCAAAGCTTATGGACGAGGCGGGGATCACGTAAGCGCCTGCCGCACCTCTCACCTTGGGGGAGAGGTGGCTCAGCGCCCTATCCTTTCCGCGGCCCGATCATGGTTTCCGGCCGCACGATCTCGTCGAATTCCGCCTCGGTGACATAGCCGAGCCGCAGCGCTTCTTGCTTCAGCGTCGTTCCGTGCTTGTGGGCGGCCTTGGCGATCTCGCCGGCCTTGTCGTAGCCGATCCTCGGGGTCAGCGCGGTGACGAGCATCAGCGAGCGCTGCATCAGCATCTTGATGTTGTCCTCGTTGGCCACAATGCCCACAACGCAGCGATCGGTGAACGAAACAGCTGCGTCGGCGATGAGGCGCACCGACTGCAGGAAGGCGTGCGCCATGACCGGGCGGAAGACGTTCAGTTCGAAATGGCCCTGCGAGCCGGCGAATTGCAGCGTGGTCTGGTTGCCCATCACCTGGGCGGCGACCATGGTCATCGCCTCGGACTGGGTCGGGTTGACCTTGCCCGGCATGATCGAGGAACCCGGCTCGTTTTCCGGCAGGCTCAATTCGCCGAGGCCCGAACGCGGACCCGAACCAAGGAAGCGGATGTCGTTGGCGATCTTGAACAGCACGGCCGCCGTCGAGGCCAGCGCGCCGTGGGCGAAGACCAAGGCATCCTGCCCGGCCAGTGCCTCGAACTTGTTGGGCGCGGTGACGAAGGGCAGCCCGGTCAGTTCAGCCATGGCGGCGGCGAATCCTTCGGCGAAATCGACATGGGCGTTCAAACCGGTGCCGACCGCCGTGCCGCCCTGGGCAAGTTCGAGCAACCCGCCGAGCACCAGGTTCAGCCGTTCGATCGAGGACGCCACCTGCGCGGCATATCCGGAGAACTCCTGGCCAAGGGTCAGGGGCGTCGCGTCCTGGGTATGGGTGCGGCCGATCTTGACGATGCCGGCAAAGGCCGCCGACTTTTCGGCAAGCGCGGCATGCAGGTGCTCGAGCGCCGGGATCAGCGTTTTGGAAACCTCGATGGCGGCGGCAACGCTCAGCGCCGTCGGGAAGGTGTCGTTGGACGACTGGCCGAGATTGACGTGATCGTTGGGATGGACCGGCGTCTTGGAGCCCTTCGCGCCGCCGAGCAGCTCGATGGCGCGGTTGGAGATCACTTCGTTAGCGTTCATGTTGGATTGGGTGCCCGAACCGGTCTGCCAGACTTTAAGGGGAAAATCGCTATCCCACTTGCCATCGACGACCTCGCCGGCGGCCCGGTCGATGGCATCGGCCAATCTGGCATCGAGCATGCCGAGCGCCCTGTTGGTGCGAACCGCCGCCTGCTTGACCCGGCCGAGCGCCCGGATGATCGGCACGGGCATGATCTCGGTTCCGATCGGAAAATTGATCAGCGAGCGCGCCGTCTGCGCGCCATACATCCTGTCTGCCGGAACCTCGATGGTGCCGAAGCTGTCGGATTCCTTGCGTGTGTCGGCCATGTCCGTCCCCCCGTCACTGGCTTTTCCGCCGCCGCGCGGCGCGCGCCAAGCCCAATAGACAAAATGGAGACAAACAGGAAGCCCCGTCCGGCGTTTCCTGGCGGCGATTTGCACGCGTCCCCGCCGCCCGACCGGGTGGCGGGGAGGTCCGTCCGCAGACGGACGGAAGCTGACGGCTACTCGGCCTTCTTGGTCGACATGCCGATGAGCTGGTAGATGGCGCACCAGCCGATCAGGCCGGTCACGAGCGGAATGACGCCGACCCACCACAGCCAGTTGAGGTCGCCGAGCCATGTCGGGAACAGGAAATAGATGGCGATCATGACGACACCGACGACGATGCGGATGACGCGGTCGGTCATTGATTCGTTGGTCTTGAACATCAAGCCCTCCCAGAGTTCGATATGCACCGACACGAATATAGGTATCCGCCACCCGTTTCGCAATTGAACGAATTGGCCCATAGGCGAACAATTTTTCCGGCTTGGGCGAACGGATATCCGCCTCCCTCTTGAGCCGGCGCGCGAAAGCCTTACCTTCTTCTCGATCGTCTCCTGCGTTTCGACACGGACCCGACATGACCCTGCGCGCGCCCAGCTCCCTCGCCCAAGCCCGTCTTCGCGCCATGACGCGCGGCACGGTGCTGTCCCAGGTCGAAACCGAAATCCTCGAGGAAGCCGCCTCCAGCCTCGGGCATTACGGCCGGGCGGCCGAGGCGGCCCTGGCCAGACTAAAGGGGGCTGACGCCGGTAACCGGCCGGCGCTGCTGCAGAACGCGGCGGATGCCGTCTGGGCCTTCCTGATCCAGCGCGAATTCTGCGGCATGCGGGACCACCGCTTCATCATCCGGGAAATGGATATCCCCAGGTCGGTGCTCAACCGCATGGGCGCCATCCGGCGCAAGAAGGTGCAACAGAAATAGAGCGGCCGGCAAAAGGGCTGGCCGCTCCGTTGAGACCGGCGGGCGGCTCAGGCGAAAGCCATGACGGCCTGAAAGACCAGCCCCGCCATAAACGAGCCCACCAGCGCAAACCCCAAATAGCTCGCAAAGACCGGACGCTTGACCAGGGCGAACACGGCGATGGTAGCCGGAATGCAGGTGACCCCGCCGGCGATCATGAAGCTGATGGCGGCGCCGGGTGCCATGCCCTGTTCCAACAGGCCCGCGACCAGCGGCAGGGCCGCATAGCCGTTGAGATAGGCGGGCACGCCGACAAGCGTGGCGATGGCGATTGGCGCGATGCCGTCGCCGCCGAGACTTGAGGCGATCATGTCGGCCGGCACATGTATGAGCATCAGGTTTTCGAGCACGAAGGCGACCAGCATCCACTTGCCAAGGAAAACGACGTTCCTGACGGCGCTTTTCCTGAATTTGTCGATGCGCTCCCCTTCGGTCCAGAAGCTCCAGACGACCGGCTTGGGGCTGCGCACACTCGAGGCGCTGCAGCCGCCATTGCCGACGCCGTCGCGCAGCGGATCGGCGAAGACCGGAACCCGGCCGAGCCAGAGGATGCCGAGTCCGCCGAAAAGGCCGATGCCGATCGCCGCGACGGTCTTGGCGATGGCATAGTCGAGACCGAGAACGCCGCTGGTCATGACGAACATCGAGGGATCCATGATCGGGGAAGCCAGCCAGAAGGCCATGACCGGCGCCAGCGGCACGCCCATCGACAACAGCGCCGCGATGATCGGGATGACCCCACAGGAACAGAAGGGCGACAGCGCCCCAAACAAGGAGGCGACAATAATCATCTGCAGGGTGCGACCCTGAAAGACGCGGGCAATCAGGTTGTCGGCGCCGCTGGCCGCGGCATAGGCGGCAATGCCGACCGACAGGAGCAGGTAGGGCGCCGTCTGCCACAGGCTTTCGAACGCATTGGCAAGGATGATCATGCCCGAGTCTCGCGCGGAGGTATTGGCGCCGGGCAGGACAAAGCCGGCAATCAGCGCCAAAGCGACGATGACTAGGGCCCAGTCGGGACGCTTGATCCGGCGGAGCAGGCCGTTTTCAGAGGCGGCGGAAAGGAATGACACTTCGATACTCCTAGTTTCATAGTTGTTTTTGAGCAAAAAAGAGGGCGTGTCAGGCGACCTCGTCATCGATCAAGGGCACGATGCCGGCGCAGCATTGCGAGGAAACGTAGGTCAACAGCGCCCGCATGCGGGCATAGTCGACGTGATTGAAGACGATCCGGCCCTGCCGTTCCTGCACCACCAGCCCGGCCTGCACCAGCGCCGACAGGTGATGGGCCAGCGTCGAGGGCGGCACGCCGAGATGGGTACCGATCTCGCCGACGCTCAGGCCCTTGTCGCCGGCGCGCACCAGCAGCCGGAAGACCTGAAGCCGCACCTCGTGGCCGAGCGCGGAAAGTGCCTGTGCGGCCGATTTCTCGTCGTAGGTCATGAGGGTAATATAACCAGAAAACTAGTTTTGTAAAGGGGATTGAACGCGGCCGGCCAGTTTTGTGTCATCGCGAGGCGCGCAGCGCCGTGGCAACCCAGAAGGTCAGGCGCGTCGGCCCGAGAAGCATTCTGGATTGCCGCGCGCCTTCGGCGCTCGCAATGACGGCGGTGCGTGGCGCAATGCCTTGCCCATTGCCGAGCCGGCGCTTCGACCGAAGCCAGGGCTTGCTAGCGCAGCCAGCCCTGCGGCCGGGGGAGCAGATCCATCTGGCCGCCCCTGGTGGCCGCATCGATGGCCGCGAGTTCCTCGTCGGAGAAGTCGAGATTGTCGAGGGCGCCGAGATTGTCCTTCAATTGTTCGAGATTGCGGACCCCGATCAGGGCCGAGGTGACTTCGGGACGCCTGAGCACCCAGCTCAGCGCCAGCTGGACCATGGTCTGGCCGCGCCTTTCGGCGATGGGCATGAGCCTTTCGACCGCCTCGAGCACATTGGGCGCAATGTGGCTGGCGCGCAGCGTCGAATTGGCGTTTCCGCCGCGCGTGCCATCCTTGCCGCCCGTGTTGTACTTGCCCGAAAGCACGCCCTGGGTCAGGGGCGAAAAAGCGATGATGCCGATGCCGAGCTCGGAGCAGGCATCGATCGTCCTGTCGTTCTCGATCCAGCGGTTGATCACCGAATAGGACGGCTGGTGGATGGTGCAGGCAACGCCCATCTCCTTGAGGATGCGATGCGCCTCGCGCGTCTCGGCCTCGGGATAGGAGGAAATGCCGACATAGAGCGCCTTGCCGGAGGCGACGATGTCGGCGAGAGCGCCCATGGTTTCCTCGAGCGGGGTATTGGGATCGAAGCGATGCGAATAGAAGATGTCGACATAGTCGAGCCCCATGCGCGTCAGGCTCTGGTCAAGGCTCGCCACAAGGTATTTGCGCGAGCCGAATTCGCCAAAGGGGCCGGGCCACATGCGATAGCCGGCCTTGGTCGAGATGATCATCTCGTCGCGATAGGGACGGAACTCGCGCGCCATGACGGTGCCGAACAGCTCCTCGGCGGAGCCGGGCGGCGGGCCGTAATTGTTGGCGAGGTCGAAATGGATGATGCCGGCGTCGAAGGCATAAGCGAGGATTTCGGCCGCCGTGTCGTGATCGCGGTTGCCACCGAAATTCTGCCAGAGGCCGAGCGAAATCGCCGGCAAAATGAGGCCGGAGCGGCCCGAGCGGCGGTATTGCATCTTGTCGTAGCGGGTCGGACTGGCGGCATAGGTCATGTTAGGCTCCTCGAACGGGCGGGCGTTTGTGCCAGCGTGTAGCGCATCGAGCGTTGGAAGGCGATGGTTCGGGCGCATCACGGGCACCAAAAACCGACGTCCCCGCGAGGGCGGGGCACCGTGAAAGAGTGCCTTATGCGCATTGCGGAGGCCGGTTTCGCTGCCTAAGGTTTTCGGACGCGGGTGTGAAGGAGACAGCGATGAAAATACAGTGGCTCGGACACTCGGCCTTCAAGGTCATGGGCGCAAACGCCTGCGTGCTCATCGATCCGTTCCTTTCGGGAAATCCGAAATTTACCGGAACCATCGACAAGGCGGCCGAAGGCGTCGGCCATGTGCTGTTGACCCATGCCCACAACGACCATGTCGGCGACACGCTCGCCATTCTCGACCGGACCGGCGCGACGCTCGTCACCATGGTCGAACTGGCCGGCTATCTCGGTTCGGCCCTGCACGGCGCCAAGAGCATCGGCCTCAATTACGGCGGCACTCATCATACCCATGACGGTCTGGAAATCGCGCTGGTGCCGGCCTGGCACACCTCGAGCTATTCGGCCAGCGACGGCTCGATCGTCGACGGCGGCATGCCGGCCGGCGTGGTGCTCAAGATCGACGGCCACACCATCCTGCATATGGGCGACACGACAATCTTTTCCGACATGGCGCTGATCAACGAGATCTATCGGCCCGATATCGGTATCGTGCCGATCGGCGGCCATTACACCATGGATGCCAGAGTGGCGGCGCTGGCGGTCAACCGCTATTTCGATTTCGACACCATCCTGCCCTGTCACTATCTCACCTTCCCGTCATTGGCGCAGTCGGCGGACGCGTTCGTCGCCGCCGTGACCAAGGGCACGGTTCTGACGCCGGCACCGATGGAGACGGTGGAAATCTAGGGCGCGGCCCGGTCGTCCAGCAGCTTGACCATTTGCACCTGGTCGAGCCACTTGCCCCATTTCTGGCCGAGCTGGCGCAGCACGCCGGAGCTCTCGAAGCCGAATTTCTCGTGCATGTCGATCGAGACGGCGTTGGAGGCATCGATCACCGCCACCATCGCATGCAGGCCGTCGGCGCGGGCCTTTTCGATCAGCCAGCTCAGAAGCGCCTTGCCGACGCCCTTTCCCCTGGCCTCCGGGAACAGGTAGACCGAATGCTCGACCGTCAGGCGATAACCCTCGCGGCCGCGATAGGTGCCGTAGCTGCCATAGCCGAGGACCGTATCGTTGTCATCGACGGCGAGAACGACGGGAAAGCCCATGGCTTTGCGGTCGAGAAACCATTGGCGCCGGTCTTCCATCGTGTCCTCGTGTTCGATCCAGATGGCATCGAGGGTGCGGATGGCGTCGTTGTGGATGGCGAGAAGTGACGGCAGGTCGGCTTCTTTAGCGTCGCGAATGTGCATCATGGTCACGGAAGGTGGGAACGAAGCTGCCGAATTAGCACGGTTTGCCGGCGCCCGCGAGTGAACGGAAGCCTCGAGCCGGCGATCCTGTCGCCGAGGTGTCCCCGACCGGGCGTTTCCGCACCGGCCAGCAATCAGGCATTGCCGATCAGCACGCCGGCGGCAAAGACCAGCGCCCCACCGAACACCACCTGGAACGCCGCCCGGAAGAACGGGGTGTCCATGTATTTATTCTGGATCCAGGCGATGGCCCAGAGTTCGATGAAAACGATGACGAAGGCGGTCGCCGTCGCGGTCCAGAAATGCGGGATGAGATAGGGCAAGGCATGCCCAAGCCCACCAACCGCCGTCATGATGCCGGAAGCGAAGCCGCGCTTGATCGGCGAGCCGCGTCCCGTCAGTTTGCCGTCGTCCGAGGCGGCCTCGGTGAAGCCCATGGAAATGCCGGCGCCGACCGAGGCGGCGAGACCGACAAGGAAGGTTTCCCAGGTGCTGCCGGTGGCGAAGGCGGCGGCGAAGATCGGCGCCAGGGTCGAGACCGAACCGTCCATCAGCCCGGCGAGACCCGGCTGGACATAGGTCAGGACGAACTGGCGGTGCGCCGCGCTCTGTTCGGCCTGCTTTTCGGTTTCCCCGAGATGCTCCTTCTCGAGCGCGTCGGCCTTGTGTTCGTGCTTGGCCTCCTCGAGCGCTAGCGTGCCGAGCAGCTTGCGGACTTCGACATCCTCGGTCAGCTTTGCCGCCGCGAGATAGAAATTGTAGGCGCCGCGCTCCATCTCCCAGGCCTGCTGGCGGATGGTTTCGATATTGAGGTTCTGCATTAGCCAGACCGGCTTGCGGCGCGCGAAGCCGCGCACGTGTTCGCGGCGGATCGGGATGAGCTTGTCGCCGTATTTCTGGCGGTAGAGGTCGAGCAGGCGGCGGCGGTGACCGTCTTCCTCCTCGGCCATGCCGTCGAATATCCTGGCCGACGCCGGATAGGTGTCGCGTATCTTGTCGGCATAGGCGGCGTAGATTTGCCCGTCCTCCTCCTCGGCGGCGACGGCGAGCGAGAGGACTTCGGCAGCGTTGAGCGAGGAGAAATCGCGTTTGCCGGGTTCGAGGAGGCTGTTGAACATGGATGTGATCCGAGACGCTTTTTTAAGGCTGTGATGAACCAGTCTAGCCGATAAGTCGAGTGTGCCAATCCCCGCAGCTTTGCCGCATTGACACCAATCGGTCCGGCACGGACAGTTCCGGCACTTTCTTCATGCGTGATTGTCCATAGCCGAACACCCTGCTCCGCCCTTTGTCGGCGGAGCGTTTCTTGTTGCGCGGCGCCGGCCGGCTTCCGGCCGCTCCGCCGCCAATGCACGAACCCGCTGACGCGGGAGGGTGCTGGTGGCGAGGTAGCCGTGACAGTCGAACGCTTTGCGCGGGGTGGGACCGCGCTCTGATCATGGAGTTCCCTTCAAGAAGAGGAACTCGCCATGGTTATCTTGTCG
>JAHJQZ010000118.1 GCA_018818925.1 Alphaproteobacteria bacterium | reverse complement strand
CTTCCGGCAGCGATGTCGACAATCCGTTGGGATAAACCAGCTCGCTGTCCAGGCCCTCGGGCTCGAGAAAGATCAGGTGTTCGTCACGGTCGGCAAAACGGACGATCTTGTCCTCGATCGAGGGACAATAGCGCGGCCCGCGGCTCATGATACGACCCGAATACATCGCCGAGCGGTGAATGTTTTCGGCGATGATGCGGTGCGTTGCCGCGTTCGTCCGCGTGATGTGACAGACAAGCTGCGGTACAGCCGGCCCCTTGCTCAGGGACGAAAACATTTCCGGCACATCGTCGCCGGGCTGGATTTCCAGCCGTTCGAAATCGATGGAGGCCTTGAGGAGCCGCGCCGGCGTGCCCGTCTTGAGGCGCCCGAGCGGAAAGCCGATATCGTCGAGACATCTGGCAAGCCCGATCACCGGCGCCTCTCCGACGCGCCCTGCCGGCGTCGACATCTCGCCGCGATGAATGATGCCGCGCAGGAAAGTCCCAGTCGTCAATACCACTGTCGGCGCCGCAATCGTCTCGCCTCCGGCAAGGCGCATGCCGACGACGCTGTCGCCGGAAAACAGGATTTCCTCCGCTTCGCCCTCAACGATATCAAGGTTTGCCTGATCGACGAGCGCCGCCTGCATCGCCTTTTTGTAAAGCTTGCGATCCATCTGCGCCCGTGGCCCGCGCACCGCCGGACCCTTGCGCCGGTTGAGGACGCGAAACTGGATGCCGGCCCTGTCGGCAACGCGCGCCATCACGCCGTCGAGAGCATCGATCTCGCGTACCAGATGACCCTTGCCGAGGCCGCCGATCGCCGGATTGCAGCTCATTTCGCCAATCGTGTCGAAGCGATGCGTGACGAGCACGGTTCGCGCACCGAGTCGCGCGGCGGCGGCAGCAGCCTCGCAACCGGCGTGTCCGCCGCCTACAACAATCACATCCGCGTCGCGCACCAGAGCGTTTCCCGCCATTTCGGTTTCACGTGAATCACTTGCCGATGCAGAAGCCGGCAAACAACCGGTCCAGCACCTGTTCGGCCTCAATTTCGCCGGTAAGCCGCATCAGCGCCTGCCCGGCCAGCCGGAGGTTCTCGGCCAGAAATTCGTCCGGCTCCCCGGCCGCACGGGCTTGTGCCAGAAAACCCAGGGCCTTTTCAATCGATTCCTTGTCCCTCATATGTGAAACAAGCGCCGTTTCGCCGCGGATCGCCGATGCCGCCGCTTGCCCGAGGCGGTGCTTGAGCTCCGACAATCCCGCGCCGGTCCTGCAGGACAGCGCGATATCGCATCCTCGCCCAGAGCCGCCGAGATCGGCCTTGCTGGCGATCCGCCACACTGCGTTCAACCCTTCCGGCATGGCGACCGCATTGACGTCCGGCGCCTCGAGCCACAGCACTAGGTCCGCTTGACGCATCTGCATCTCCGCCCTGCGCACGCCCTCGCTCTCCGCCGCGCTCGCGCTCTGCCGCAGCCCGGCAACGTCGAACAGCCGCACCAGCCGCCCGCCGAGATCGAGCTGGATTTCCTTGACATCGCGCGTCGTGCCGGCCTCGGGACTGACAATGGCTTCCTCGCTGCCGGCAAGGGCATTGAGCAGGCTGGACTTTCCGGCGTTCGGTGCACCGGCCAGCACCACCCGAAAGCCGTCGCGCACGATCCGGCCGTCGGCGTAGCCGGCCAGCGCTGCCGCCATCGAGCCTTCAAGGGTGCCGAGCTCGGAATGGAAGTTGTCCGGCAGCACTTCTCCGACATCGCCTTCGTCGGCAAAATCGAGCCGCGCCTCGATCTCCGCCCTTAGGGCGACGAGCCGCTGGCGCCAGTCGGCTATGGCGCTTCTGAGCGCGCCCTGGCTGCGCTTGATGGCCTGCAGGCGCTGCGTCTCGGTCTCGGCGGCGATCAGATCGCCTATGCCCTCGACCTGGGTGAGATCGAGCCGGCCGGCCTCGAAGGCGCGCCGCGTGAAGGCGCCTGCCTCGGCCAGCTCGACACTATCGATGGCGCAGAGTGCTGCGAGCACCGCCGCGACCACGGCGCGCGACCCGTGCAGGTGCAGCTCGGCGCAGTCCTCGCCGGTGAAGCTGCCGGGACCTGGAAAGAAGACGACAAGCCCGGTGTCGAGAACGGCGCCGCCCGGCGCGCGCAAGGCCCTGAGCGTCATTCGCCGCGGCTGCGGCACGCTGCCGACAAGGCGCCGCAACGCCTCCTGCACTCTGGGACCCGACAGGCGAATGACGGCAATTCCGCTCGGCAGCGCGCCCGACGACAGGGCAACGATGGTCGCGCGACCGCCACCCATCTCGAATTAGGTGTTCATCGACTCGAAGAACTCGGAATTGCTCTTGGTCTGCTTGAGCTTGTCGAGCAGGAACTCCATGGCATCGACCGTTCCCATCGGATTGAGGATGCGCCGGAGCACATACATCTTCTTCAAGATGTCAGGCTCGACCAGCAGCTCTTCCTTGCGCGTACCCGATTTCAATATGTCGATGGCCGGGAAAACGCGCTTGTCGGCGATCTTGCGGTCGAGAATGATTTCCGAATTGCCGGTGCCCTTGAACTCTTCAAAGATCACCTCGTCCATGCGCGATCCGGTATCGATCAGCGCCGTCGAGATGATGGTCAATGACCCGCCTTCTTCGATATTGCGGGCGGCACCGAAGAAACGCTTCGGCCGCTGCAGGGCGTTGGCGTCGACGCCGCCGGTCAAGACCTTGCCCGAGGACGGGATGACGGTGTTGTAGGCGCGTCCGAGGCGGGTGATGTTGTCGAGCAGGATAATGACGTCGCGCTTGTGCTCGACCAGGCGCTTGGCCTTTTCGATGACCATTTCGGCCACCTGGACGTGGCGGCTTGCCGGCTCGTCGAAGGTCGAGGCGATGACCTCGCCGTCGACCGTGCGCTGCATGTCGGTGACTTCCTCGGGGCGTTCGTCGATCAACAGCACGATCAGGTAGCATTCCGGATGGTTCGCCGAGATCGACTTGGCGATGTTTTGCATCATGATCGTCTTGCCGACGCGCGGCGGCGCCGTGATGAGGCAGCGCTGGCCCTTGCCCAGCGGCGCCACCAGATCAATGACACGCCCGGATTTATCCTTCATCGTCGGATCGATGATTTCCATGCGCAGCCGTTCGTCGGGATAAAGCGGTGTCAGATTGTCGAAATTGATCTTGTGGCGCGTCGCCTCGGGGTCCTCGAAATTGATCGTGTTGACCTTCAGCAGGGCGAAATAGCGCTCGCCTTCCTTCGGCGACCGAATCTGGCCCTCGACGGTGTCGCCCGTGCGCAGCGAAAACCGCCGGATCTGCGAAGGTGAAACGTAGATATCGTCCGGCCCCGGCAGGTAATTGGCGTCCGGCGAGCGCAGGAAGCCGAAGCCGTCCGGCAAAACCTCGACCACGCCTTCGCCGGTAATGTCGACCTCGTTCGAGGCCAATTGCTTGAGTATGGCAAACATCAACTCCTGCTTGCGCAGTGTCGAGGCATTTTCCACTTCGAGTTCTTCGGCGAACGACAACAGTTCCGCAGGCGATTTAGCCTTAAGCTCGCTGAGCTTCATGTTCTGCATGGGGAGGGCCAACCTTGTGGCACGATGACGATTTGGGGGAAAGGCTGCGCGCGGCCTCGCACCAAGGCTCTTTTTCGCACAGAAAGGAGATAGCTTTTGCTTAAACCGATTGGCCAGCCGGCGCAAGCGCATTATCCCGGCGGCCGACGCCGATACTAGAGCGGCTTGACCACCACCATGATGACAATGACGATCATAAGCAGTGTCGGCATTTCATTGAGTACGCGGAAATAGACCGCCGGGCGCGCATTGCGGTCTTCGGCGAATACCCTGACCTGCGCCACAAGATAAAAGTGTATTGCCGTCAGCAGCAAGACCGCCAGCGTCTTGGTCCAGCTCCATACGGTGGTCCAATCCACCATTTGATAGACAAAGACCAGCACCAGTCCGGCGCCCCAGGACACGATCATTGCCGGCGTCATGATCGCCGCCATCAGCCGCCGTTCCATGACCTTGAAAGTCTCCGACTGCAGCGACCCATTCTCTGCTCCGCAATGATAAACGAACAGCCGCGGCAAGTAGAGGATCGCAGCCATCCAGGCGATCACGGCAATGACATGCAGCGCCTTGAACCACTCCAAGTCAGTTACCTTTCACTCGGGCGACCATTTGTTCCACGTGTTCGATCGGCGTTTCCGGCACGATGCCGTGTCCAAGATTGAAAATATGCGGACGGTCGGAAAAGGCCGAAATGATTTCGTCAATACGCCGATCGAGCTGCGCCCCTCCGACAACCAGCCGCATCGGGTCGAGATTGCCCTGGAGCGGCTTTGTCGCATCAAAGGCAGTCGACGCGAAAGCAAGCGGCACCGTCTGGTCGAGCCCGATCGCATCGTATCCTGTCTTTTCCGCAAAGCTGATAAGATGTGGCCCGGCGCCGCGCGGAAACCCGATCATCGCCGCCCCGGCTATGCTTTGGCGCACGCCTTCGACAATCCTTCGGTTTGGAGCGATGACAAAGGCGCGGAACATTTCCTCGTCGATATTGCCCGCCCAGCTTTCGAACACCTGCACCACATCGGCGCCGGCCCGCAACTGCGCCACGAGATAATCGACGCTGGCCTCGACGAGAACGGAGATGAGCCTGTTGAAGGCGTCAGGCTTTTCAAGGGCAAAACGTTTCGTTGCCGCCTGATCGGTCGAGCTGCGCCCACCGATCATATAGGTCGCAACGGTCCAGGGCGCGCCACAGAACCCAAGCAACGTCTTGGACCTGTCAAGCTCCGCCCTGATATCGGCCACCGTTTCGAAAACTGGCGCCAGTCGCATGGTCATTCCGCTTGCGTCAAGCCGATCGATCGCCTCCTCGTCCAAAGGCTCGAGCACCGGCCCCGTGCCTTCCTCGAACCGGACGGCCTGGCCGAGAGCATCTGGGATAACGAGAATATCGGAAAAAAGGATGGCCGCATCCAGATCGAAGCGCCTGACCGGCTGCATGGTCACTTCACGGGCTAGACGCGGATTGTAGCAGAGCGACAGGAAGTCGTCGGTCCTGGCGCGCACCTGCCTGTATTCTGGCAGGTATCGCCCAGCCTGCCGCATGAACCACACAGGCGGCCGGCTCTGGCGCTTGCCACGCAGAGTCTCGACGATTTTTTTCTCGGTCATCATCCGCTCCGATGTCGGTCTGACGACCATGAGGAGAGTCTAGATTCTTACTTCTTTATCTTTATGGCGGTGTTTAGCCTGAATTCACCGGCGCCCACAAGGCAGGACGAGACTCAGACTTGGACACGCTTTATTGACCACGGTGCATTGTGCGTTGAGCCCTTATTAACAAAGTCTGAAAAATGATGGTTAACAAAAGATTACCGGCCTGAACCCTGTGCAAGAGCTGTCGATTGAGCCGTGTTAACTCGGCATTAACCAACCACCTCGCGCTTTCCCCACTCTTGGCCCTTGTCGGCGAGTCTTTTGAACAGCCGCGAGCCTGTGGACGAGAATCGGCCTCATCGGGGATGGTTTTCCCTTCCGGTCCATTTTATGCCAGTCGCGCAACACCCGGCGGAGGACCAGTGGACAAGATGGCGCAAAACACCTCGCGGCAGCGGCTTGTGCTTGCCTCGCAAAGCCCGGTACGCGCACAGCTTTTGCGCAATGCCGGTCTTGATTTCGAAACATGCCCGGCCCATGTGGACGAAGCGGCACTGATTGCCGCGAGCAGCGATCCGACCTTCGAGCAAATCGCCCTTTGTCTTGCCAAAGCCAAGGCCATGGCGGTCATTGAAGCGGCCGGCGCCGATGTCGTCATCGCCGCCGATCAGCTGCTCGTTTGCGACGGTGTTGTCCTGCATAAACCGGTCGATCTCGACGCCGCCCGCGCCCGTCTGGAATTGCTGTCCGGCCGCACCCATGAGCTCGTCACGGCGTGTGTCCTGGCGCGGGCCGGCACGGTGCTATGGACACATTCCGAAACCTCGCGGCTCACCATGCACGCGCTTTCGGACGCGGAGATCGACGAGACTCTGGCATTGGAGGGCCAAGCGGTTTTACAATCGGTCGGCGCCTACCGGCTAGAGGGTCCGGGCATTGCTTTGATTGCGGCGCTCGAAGGGGACTATTTTGCCATGCTGGGCCTGCCGCTCGTGCCGCTACTGGCCGCCATTCGCCGCCATGCCGCCCAGTTTCTACCCGGAGCGGGATCCAAATGACCAGCAAGGCCTTCGTTGCCGGCCATCCGGTCGACCATTCGCGCTCGCCGTTGATTTTCCGCCACTGGTTCGAGCGCTATTCCATTGACGGCGACTATCAGCGCGCCGACGTTCCGCCGGAAGGGCTGGCCGATTTCGTCGCCGGGCTTCGTGCTGGAGCCTTTGTCGGTGGCAATGTCACCGTGCCGCACAAGCAGGCCGTGCTCGGGTTCTGCGACGCTATCGACAAAGCGGCCGCCGCCATCGGCGCGGTCAACATCCTTGCGGTCGAAGCGGGCCGCATCAACGGATCGAACAGCGACTGGTATGGCCTGCTCGCCAATTTCGACGACCGCGCGCCCGGCTGGGACGAAAAGCCCGGCTCGGCTATTGTCGTCGGGGCCGGCGGGGCGGCGCGCGGCGTGGTCTACGGGCTGGCGCTGCGTGGCTTTTCGCCGATCCGCATCCTCAACCGTACGGCGGAAAAGGCCGCGGCCCTGGCAAAAGCACTGGCGCCCGGGATCGGCGCTGAACTCCAGGGGTTTGCGCTGACCGATTTCACCGCCCTGGCGCGGGAAGCCGGACTGGTCGTCAACACCAGCACCATCGGCATGCACGGATCCCGCTTCGCCGATCTGCCGCTCGCCAGCCTGCCGGACACGGCTCTCGTCGCCGACATTGTCTACACCCCCTTGCGGACGCCGCTCCTCGCCGAGGCCGACGCCCGCGGTCTCAGGACGATCGACGGGCTTGGCATGCTGCTGCACCAGGCCGTTCCGGCCTTCGAGACATGGTTCGGGTTTCGACCCGAAGTCACGCCGGAATTGCGGGCGCTGGTCGAACGCGACATGGGTCTGACATGACCTATGCGATCGGACTGACCGGATCGATCGCCACCGGCAAGTCGACCGTGTTGTCGATCTTCGCCGATCTCGGCGTGCCGGTGCGGTCGGCCGACGAAACCGTGCATGCCCTTTATGCCGGCCGCGCCGCCGAGGCGGTCGAGCGCCGCTTTCCGGGCACGGTGGTCGACGGCGTCGTCGACCGCGTTCTTCTGGCCAGGCAGCTCATCGCCGCGCCCGAACGTCTCGGTGATCTCGAGGCGCTGATCCACCCGATGGTGCGCGAAGAAACCTATGCCTATCTCGACATGATTGCCGAAAGGGGAGCCGACCTCGTCGTCCTCGAGATTCCGCTCCTGTTCGAAGCCGGGGCGCCCTATCCGCTCGATGCCATCGTCGTCACGACCTGCGATCCCCACACCCAGCGCCGGCGGGCGCTGTCGCGGCCGGGTATGACCGTGGAAAAGCTCGACGCCATCCTTGCCCGCCAGATCGGGCAGGACGAGAAGATGCAGCGGGCCGACTACCGCATCGATACCAGCGACGGCATCGGCAAGACCCGCCGCAAGGTGGAAGCGGTTCTGGCCGATTTCCGCGCCCGCATGAAGGACAGGGAAGCGACGAGATGATTCGCGAGATCGTCCTCGACACCGAAACCACCGGCCTGAGCCCGGCGGAAGGACACCGCGTCGTCGAACTGGGCTGTGTCGAACTCATCAACCATGTGCCGACCGGCCGGCACTGGCACCAGTATTTCAATCCCGAGCGCGACATGCCCGAGGACGCTCGACGCATCCACGGCCTGGACGATGCCTTTCTGGTCGAAAAGCCACTGTTCGCCGCCGAGGCCGGCAGCTTTCTCGATTTCGTCGCCGCCGACACACTCGTCATCCACAATGCCGGTTTCGACATCGGCTTTCTCAATGCCGAGTTCGAGCGGATCGGCTTCCCGGCCCTCAAGAATCCGATCATCGACACGGTCAAGCTGGCCCGCGACGTCAATCCCGGGGCCCGCGCCAGCCTCGACGCGCTCTGCAAGCTCTACGGCATCGACAATTCCAGGCGCACCCTGCACGGGGCTCTGCTCGACAGCGAAATCCTCGCCGACGTCTATCTCGAACTGATCGGCGGGCGCCAGGTCGCCCTGGCGCTGTCGGCGGAAGCCGAAGCCGGCCGTGGCACCGACACGAAGGGGGCGAGGTCGCTAGCGCCGAAACGCCCCGAGACCCTGCCGCCACGTCTCGGCGAAACGGCCAGGACAGAGCACGACACCTTCGTTGCGGGCCTCGGCGACAAGGCCATCTGGGTCAAGTACCGGAGCTGATGCCGTCGCCTCAGGCGTCGGCATTCTTTTTGGCGTCGCCGTCGGCCGCGGCCTTGCCGGCCTGCTCCTGCTGCGCCTTGGCGAGCGCCGCGAGATTCGAACGATAGATCTGGGCGAAATCGACCGGTTCCATCATCAGCGGCGGGAAACCGCCCTGCTGGCTGACCGTCGCGAGAATCTGGCGGGCGAAGGGGAACAGGAGCCTCGGGCTCTCGATCATCAGCAGCGGCGCCAATTGCTGGTCCGGCACGTTCCTAACGAGAAAGGCACCGCCGTAGACCAGTTCGATATTGAACAGCAGCGCGTTGTCGCGCTCGGCCCTGGCCTTGAGCGTCATCTCGACGCCATAGATGTCAT
>JAHJQZ010000117.1 GCA_018818925.1 Alphaproteobacteria bacterium | reverse complement strand
TATCTAGAGGCGCATTACGCCAGGCAAGGCTATGCGCCCATCAAGGACATGTATTACTGGCGACTGAGCAATATCGAGGGGCGGGTCGAGGCGCTGCGGAGGCGGCGCCCGGCTGCGCCGCTTCCGGACGGCTTCGCCATCCGCAAGTTCGATATGAAAAACCTCAAGCGCGACCTTGGCATCCTCCGCGAGGTGTTCAACGATGCCTGGTCCGCCAACTGGGGCTTCGTGCCGCTGCAGCCGGAGGAGGTCGAGGCCGTCGCCTCGGAAATGAAGCCTTTCGTCAAACCGGAATACGGCATCATCATGCACGATGGCGATCTGCCTGCCGCCGTCGCGATGATCCTTCCCAACATCTACGAGATCACCGCCGATCTTGGTCCCGAACCGAGTCCGTTCGGCTGGCTCAAGCTCGGCTGGCGCGCACTCACGCACCGTTTTCAGACGGGTTTCGTTCTCATGCTCGGTATTTCGAGGCGATACCAGAAATCGGTCGGTGGCGCCGTCATCGCCATGAAGATGGTCGACGAAATCATCACGCGCATGCTTCCCTACGAAGACAAGTCGGGCTGGCTTGAAGCCGGCTGGGTGCTGGATGACAACACCCCGCTTCAAAAAATCCTCAAGCGTCAAGGATTTGAGACCAAACGCCAGATACGGCTGTTCAGCAAAGATATTGCGGAATTCACATCACCCGAGCAACAGGTTCACCATGACTGACCAAGATTCAAATCCAGCACCAGCGAACTGGCCGACGCTGAAGAATCCTGAAAAGCTCGACCAAATTCTCGACATCATCGCGGAGGAAGGCGGCATCGAGCGCGAAAAGATCACCCCCGACGCTACGCTCGAAACGCTCGGACTTGAATCGATGGATGTGGTGATGATCCTGATGGGCATCGAGGACAAGCTCGACGCCTATCTGCCTATGGATACCGAACTGTCCTCGGCACGCAATCTGGCTGAGTTGATTGGCGCGATTGACAAAAACATGGATAGCAAACCACCGACACAGGAAGCGAATCCGTCGTGACCCGAGTTGCTATTACAGGAATGGGGGCGGTTAGCGCCGCCGGCATCGGCGTTGCTGCGCTTTGGCAAGCCGCGCGTGATGGTGACAGCAAGGTCGGTCCGCTCGACATCCAGCGCGGCGAGTCCTTAAGGGTCAGAATTGCCGCCGCCGTACACGGCTTCGAGCCGACCGAGCATCTCAGTGAACAGGAACTCCGCCGTTGTGATCGCTTCACCCAGTTCGCACATGTCGCGGTCAATGAAGCACTTGCGGATGCCGGTCTGAGCTCCGAGGAAATAGCTGGTCAGCGCACAGCGGTAATCATTGGCACCGGCATTGGCGGGTCGAACACGATCGAAGACGGGTGCTTTGCTTTCTTTTCCGGCGAGACGCGCGTCAACCCGCTGTCCATTCCCCGGCTGATGCCCAGTTCGGTAATCTCGCATGTCAGCATCACCCACAAGATCACCGGTCCATGCTTCACCGTAACGAGCGCCTGCTCGTCGGCTGGCCAGTCGATCGGCACGGGCCTGCAGTTGCTTCGCGCCGGAATCGTCGACCGCGCGATCGTCGGTGGCGCGGAAGCCTGCATCACCGCAACGGCCATGCGAGCCTGGGAAATGCTGCGCGTGCTGAGCCCGGATCGCTGTCGGCCATTCTCTCGGAACCGCAATGGCCTGGTACTCGGCGAAGGGGCCGGTGTACTGATCCTGGAAACCGAAAAAAGCATGCAGGAGCGCCGCGGCAATCCGATCGCCTGGCTGGACGGCTACGGAACCACCAGCGATGCGCGCGATATCATTCAGCCTGATGTCGAGGGCGCGGCTTCGGCCATGCGTATGGCTCTCGTGGATGCCAAACTGGCGCCCGACGCCATCGGCTATATCAATGCCCACGGGACCGGCACCGTGCTCAATGACATCAACGAGGCTGCGGCGCTCGGAAGGGTATTCGGGGACGTTATAAAGACCGTACCCGTTTCCTCGTCGAAATCCGTCATCGGTCACACGCTCGGCGCCTCGGGCGGGCTGGAGCTGATCGTTGCGGTCCGTGCGCTTTGCGAGAACACCGTGCCGCCGCAGACCAATTTCACCGAAGCGGACCCGAAGGCGCCGCTCTTTCTTCCTGTCGACGGTGCGCTGTCGCGGCCGCTGTCCGCCGTGATGTCGAACAGCTTCGCCTTCGGCGGCATCAACGCCACGCTGATCGCCACCAAGCCCGATGCCTGAGGATTCTGGCGCATCCTTGAAGCCGGCGCTCGTCGGCCGGTTCGGGGTCCAGGCGTCTACTCGCGACATCGCCCGTTATTCCGCTGCTTTTTCGGCCGGCGAGGACGACGGCGAGACCCTGGCGACGCTGCCCGCGACCTATCCGATCGTCTGGCTCGGACGCCCCGACATACGCGCGGCGCTCAAGCAGGCTCTAGCTTATCACGCAGGAATGGACGGGGCCGTTCTTATTCACCTCTCGCAGTCGATCGCGTACGCAAAACCTCTGGTTCCGGACTCGGAGTACGAGCTGGAGGTTCGCTTGTCGGCGCCCGATGAGAAGGGCGTGGTGGTGCTGTCTGCCGATGTGAGGCGTCCGGCCGGCGAGACGCAAGCCACCCTGTCCGGCCGGCTGGCGCTCGTTACCGGCTCCGGTCCGAAATCATGACCGTGTCGATCGACAGGGGCACGAGACTTCCAGAGCGCCATTTCTCTGCAATCGGCATGGAGATGATCGAAGCCTATCTGGCGGTCTCGGGCGACGACAACCCCATTCATACCGACCTCGCTGCGGCCCGAAGAGCCGGCCTGCCGGAACGGCCAGTGCCGGGCCTGCTGACAATGGGCTTGTTCGGCATGCTCATCCACACCTGGCGGCCGACGGCAAGGGTGGACAAACTCAAGGCGGAGTTCGTTGCCCCTATCCTGGTCGGCGGAGATCTCACGCTCACCGGGCGAGTCGTCGCACGCGACGATCAGGCGGGCTCGGCGATCCTGCGACTCCTGGCGAGCCAGGCGAACAAGCCCTGTGCGATCGGAGAGGCCGAGATCGGTCTCGGCGGCGCACCCAGACTCTAGGTGCCGCCTCCGCGCGCGCGCGCATGGCTGGTGCCCATCCAGATGGCACCGGCAACGGCAAGACTCGGGATGCTCCACGCGGATATCGGCGCCGGTAGATAGCCGTAGGAACCGAGCTGCGAAAACAGACTAGCCAGAAAGTAGATGCCGACGCACCAGAACATGATGCCGACAACCGGCGCGCTGCTCATTTGCGGCGAAAACCAAAGGATCGACAGCACAGCGGGCAAAAGCGTCATTCCCACGACATAAAGGATCGCAGCGAACCGGTCCTGATAGGCGGCGCGATAGGTGGTCGGGTTCTGGACGCCTTGGGGCGCGGCGGCGAGCCGCGCAAGCACGGCCTGCGGCAGCCGAGCGGGTTGAATGCCGACATTGTTGGCATAGAGCGGAAGCAGGGACAGCTCGACCAGCCGGCTGTCGAAGACTTCGACCGGCTCGTGCTGGCCGACCGGCGAGGCTGTTCCAAAAAACCCGGGAGTCGACCAAACGCTTCCGTCGCTAAGGAGCCACAGGCCCTGTTCGACAGGCGCCGCCTGGCGCGCGGTATAGATTGTCCGCAAGGCGCCGTCTTCGGCGATCTCGAAAATGAGAGCATCGCGCAATGTCGGCGGCTCGCCGAATGCGATGCGCGCCTTGATCACGGCGCCCTCGACCGAGATCAACTCTTCGCCCGACACCTCGGAATGGAACCGGGGACCGTAGTCCCGGAAACCTTCTGTCGCCTGGGCCTCGACACTTGCCGGCCGAATGTGGGCCACGGCAACAAACTGGCTGAGGCCAATGATCAGTCCGACAAGCAGGGAAGGCGCAAGCGAGACAAGCTGGGCGCGGCCGCTGTTGGCAATCATGATGCGCTGCCGCGACCGCGCCAGCGAAAACTCGACCCAGATCACGCCGAGAAGTGCGGCCATGGGGAGAATGGAAGGCAGGTTGTAGCCGGCCCGCAGGATCAGATAGTAGCCCATGCGCGCAAAGCCCGAGGCCGTCCCGAGTTGGCGCGCCTCATTCAAAAACCCACCCAGCGTGCTGGCCGTGTCGAGAGAGAGCACCACCGCGGAAATCAGCAGCACGACCAACACGATCCGTTCGAGATAAAGCCGGCCGACATAGCGGGTCTCCCGGCCGAAAACCGCGACCCAGAGTTGGGAAGCGACGCCCGAACCCTGCGCATTTCGACCGCGATGCCGGATCACATCTGAACCCCGCCATTCACGACGCAACCGTTTTGAAAACGCAGGACAACGCCGACACACGTCACGATGACGAGGATCACCCCGGCGGCGAGCGCTCCGGCAACGCCATTAAGGGAAAGCGACGCAAGAGCCTCGATCAGCCTTGGCCCGAAGAAACTGGCGACAAGAACCAGGCCCGCCGCGGCCGGAAGGGCGAGAAGAAATGTGCCCGCACGCGTAAGCGACACCGCAGCCAATGCCAGTATGGGTGCGGCAAGCACCAGAAACCCTTGAAGCAGACGTTCGGCAAACGCCCGCTTCGCGTCCGGGTCGGACAGATCGCCACCGAGCAACTCGAAGCTGGTGCGTTCGGCGATCTGGTCGAGGCGCGGCGCATTCTCCGGCAGATCAAGATGAGGCAGCCGCACCATTATGAGCTGGGCCGCAAAAGCCTCGCCCGACGCCAAACGCAGCGCGGCGGATTCGGCAGGTGTCCGGCTCGCCTCTGCCGCGTCGGCAATCTTGAAGCGATAGGTCACGGCGTTGGACAGGATGAGACTGGGCTCGCTCGCCACCTGTTCGTCGAGTCGCCAGCTCCGGGATGCGACGATCAGCCGGTAGCCATCCTCGCCGAGGTCCTGCAACAGAAACACTTTCTGGGCGGTCCGGTCGGTTTCGCCAGAGCCGACAAAGGCGGTGTAGACCGAGAAACGGTAGAATTTGCCGGCGCTCATGGCACCGGTGCGGATGGCCTCCATGGAGATATTCGACATCGTGACCCGCGCCGCATAGCGCGCCAGCGGCTCGACATACCCCGAAAGGAACAGGGACAAAGCCAGCCCAAAGGCTCCGACGCCGAGGCAGAAAACGATCAGGGGCCGCACGCCCAGGCCCATGCCGGCCAGCGTCATCAGCTCCCGCGCCTCACGCCGGCGCAGAAGGACAAAGTAGACGGCGGTTGTCGTGGCAATCGGAAGCGCAATGTAAATGCCACTCGGCAGGGAGAGCCCGACCATGATCACCGCATTGAGCAAGCTCGCCCGATGCTCCAGCACATGTGGCATGATCCGGGACAGCAACAGGTCGACCACGATAATCGCCTCGACCGTGGCAACGATCGCAATAAGGAGCACCGCGACGCTGGAAAACAGCTTGGCCCAGTAGCGCAGGCGCACGGGCTTCAGCGCGCCGACGAAAGACCATCTGCGCCGGCGCGCGCGATATGCCAGCGCCATGGTGAGCCCTCCCCGATCGCGCCCGAACCTGATCCTTGCGACGCCGACTGTCTCAGTCGACCGGCACGTTGTCTATGAAGGCCTGCATGCGCCTTTCGGCCTCGTGGTCTTCATGCTGGACCGGCGGTGACTTCATGAAGTAGGAGGACGGGCCTTCAAGTGCTCCGCCAATGCCGCGATCGAGCGCCAGCCTGGCGCAGCGGATCGCGTCAACGACAACCCCGGCCGAATTGGGCGAATCCCAAACCTCCAGCTTCAGCTCGAGGTTTAGCGGGGTGTCGCCGAATGTCGTACCTTCGATGCGGATATGCGCCCATTTCCGGTCTTCAAGCCAGGCAACGTAGTCGCTCGGTCCGACATGGATGTTCTCCGGGCTGAGTTGCTCGCGCATTTGGCTTGTCACGGCCTGCGTCTTTGAGATTTTCTTGGATTGCAGGCGCTCGCGTTCCAGCATGTTGAGAAAGTCGGTGTTGCCGCCGAAATTCATCTGGTAGGTGCGGTCTATGCGCACACCCCTTTGACCGAACAGACCGGCGAGCACCCGGTGAACGATGGTTGCGCCGACCTGGCTCTTGATGTCATCGCCAATGATCGGCAGATTTGCCCTCGCAAATCTGGTTACCCACTCCGCATCCGTCGCGATGAATACGGGCATGCAATTTATCAGGGCGCATCCGGCCTTGAGAGCTTCGCCGGCATAGAAGCGCGCCGCCATCTCCGAACCGACCGGCAGATAGTTGACGAGAACCTGAACTCCGGCGCGCTTCAGTTCGGCGGCTACATCGACCGGAGGGCTTCCCGTCAGGGGCACGCAGTCGACAACCCATTTGCCGATGCCGTCGAGAACCGGACCGCTTTGCACAACGACGCCTTTTTGTTCCACCTTCTGGAAGACACGCGTGTTGTTGGGCGGAACCTTGATTGCGTGAGCGATATCGGTGCCGACCTTTCCGGCATGCACATCGAATGCAGCAACCACCTCGATATCCCCGATCCCGTACCCCGCGATGTCGACATGCATCACGCCGGGAGGAGGAGGATCACTGGAGTTGATTTCCCGGTACTTCTCGATTCCCTGCACTAAGGAGGACGCGCAATTCCCCACCCCGACGATGCCCACACGTATCTTGCTAGTCACTTTTCATTCGCTCGGTTCGATTGCCTAAGCGCACAGCCCCACCGTGTGCGCCAATTCCGCGCTATCAGTGCAATGACAACAAAGAAAGAATTGGCGGTGCAAGCGAGAGCATGTGGCGTTTCGCACTATAGGTCAGGTAGCTATGCTGACAAGCGCAATCCGCAGCCAGCAGGCGCGGTTCGCGGTCGCGCCATGCGTGGTCGAGCCGGGACAACAAGGAAGACGTGGATGAACGGACTTGCCGGACCGGCTGGCTGGCGAAAACTTCCGCTGCGACTGCTCGTGGTCGCACTGGCCACCGTTTTTCTAATCTTTTTGTCATGGGGCATGCCCTGGGGCGAAGTGGGACTGGCGCTCATGACCGCGAGCCCGCTTTGGCTGGGCGTGGCCGTTGTCTCGAACCTGATGATCTATCCGCCCTGGACGCTCCAATGGCAGTTGCTCGCCAGTTCGACGACAAGAGTGCCGACCCGCCGCATGCTTGGCATCGTTGCGATAAGCTCAATGGGAACGGCAGCCATGTCATCGCTGGTCGGTGCAGCATCTGCCATTGTCTTGCTGGTCGGACGCGGGGG
This sequence comes from Alphaproteobacteria bacterium, assembly GCA_018818925.1. Taxonomy (GTDB): domain Bacteria; phylum Pseudomonadota; class Alphaproteobacteria; order Rhizobiales; family Devosiaceae; genus JAHJQZ01. The sequence continues at coordinate 15,613 of JAHJQZ010000117.1, read as the reverse complement.
CATGACGACCGTATCGGCGGCCTCGCTGATTGCCATGGATCAGATCCTGGTGGGGCTGGCCAAGCTCACGGTACTCGCGGTTGCCTTGCAGATCGCAGCCGTTCCCGAGGTCGCATCCCAGGGCAGCCTGCCTCTAGCGGTGTTGACATTCGGAGGGCTCGGCGCGCTGTATGCGACTGCGGTGCTGAAACCGAGCCTATCATTCTCCGAAGCCGACTCGCAATTGCGCCGGTGGGTTGCCGTCAATCTCGACCGGATCTCGGGCAGCCTCGAGGTGATGCGCCGGCCCGGTCTGGCGCTGTCAACCTATGCATTGGCCGTCCTCAAGCGAATGACGGAAATCGGCGCGGCCTTCGCCATCACCGCAGCCTGCGGCGAACCGAGCATTCCACTGGCGTTCCTCGTCGTTGCGGCGGTTTCGATCACCACTGCCGTCCCCCTCGTTCCCGGCAGCCTCGGCGTTTATTCGGCGACCGTCTTCATGGTCTACGAGTTCATGGGATATCCAGCGCACGTCGCCCTTGCCGCGGGCATCCTGCAGCACCTCGTCGAGCTTGTTCCGGCCGTCGCAGTTGGCTATCTCACAATTATCGTGACCCGATTGTCCGAGCGACCAGATGAAGCCTGATCCCCATGCGACCTCCGGCAGGCCGAACCCGTCGCCGCGACGAATGCAGGCCAAGGGGCTCACGAAATTCTACCAGAACCGCCAGGTGGTCTCGAAGGTCGGCATCGAAGTTGCACGCGGCGAGATCATCGCCCTGCTCGGCCCGAACGGCGCCGGCAAGACCACTGTCATGAGCATGATGACGGGCATCTTCAAACCCGACGGCGGGACCATCACGATCGACGGGCGTGACGTGACGGATCTTCCGATCCATGCGCGCGCGAAGCTTGGCCTCAGCTATCTGCCGCAGGAGGATTCGGTCTTCACCGGCCTGAGCGTCGAGGACAATATCATGCTCTATCTCGAAAGCGCCGAGTCGAGCCTTGGCCGCAGGCGCGAGAGGCTCGACGCCATCCTCGCCGAATTCGGGCTCGACGCCATTCGCCGCCAGAACGCCGGACGTCTGTCGGGCGGCCAGCGCCGCCGGACCGAAATCGCCCGGGCACTCGCCGTGAACCCGAGCTATGTCCTGCTCGACGAGCCGTTCGCAGGCGTCGACCCGCTGGCCATCTCCGAGATCAAGCATACCATTTCCGCCCTCAGGGCACGCGGCATGGGCGTGCTCGTCACCGACCACAATGTCCGCGAGACCCTTTCGCTGGTCGACCATGCCTACATACTCGTGGGCGGGAGGTTGCTCGCCGCCGGCACGCCGGATGAGATCAAGGCCCATCCGGAGGTGCGCCAATTCTACCTTGGCAGCAGTCTCGACTCTTGACTCGCCCACCCCTGCATTCTCTGCGCGTCGCCCTGGTCACCGACTGGTATCTCCCGCGTTTCGGCGGCATCGAAATGCAGGTCGACGGCCTCGCCCAGGCGCTTGTTCGCGCGGGTGCATCGGTCGACGTGCTGACGCCGGTGCCCGGTCCGGAGACGGTCAACGGCGTTCACGTCATCCGGCTCACTCCCGGTCCCGGTGCCCGGGGCGGCTACTTCGTGCCCCCGAAACCGGTGACCTCGAATGCCAACGACTTCCTGCATGTGATGGAGGTCGCGCTGCGTCGGGGCCGCAACGCACCTCTTGCGTCCCTGGACGCGGAACTCGCCGCAAGGCGCTATGACGTCGTCCACGCCCATCTCGGCGCCTCGCCGTTCTCCTATCTGGCGGTCAATCGTGCCGTCGCGCGCGGTCTCCCGGTCGTCGTCACGTTCCATTCCATGCTGGCGCCGGGCGAGATTTCCGTTGCAGCACTCGGTTTCCGGCTCCTCGGAGGCCAGCGTTGGCAAGAGCGCGTCGTGGTCTCCGCCGTCAGTTCCAGGGTTGCGTCGGTGCGGCAAGGCATGGTCGGCGCCGCCCGGATCGAGACGCTTGCCAACGGGATCGATGCCGGCTTCTGGTCCAGCGCGCGCTCGGAACGCGTTCAGGCGTATCGAAGCGGACGCGTCGAGCTGGTCACCGCCATGCGACTTCACCCGCGCAAGCGGCCGATGGCCCTTATATCGGCGCTGAAAGCCCTTGCCCTTCGCGGCGTGCCGCCGGACAGGTTCCGGTTGCGCATCGCCGGCGACGGCCCGCTGCGCGCGCGACTCGCGGCGCGGTCCGAGGCGCTGGGACTGGGCGACGCGATCGTCCTCACGGGCAGCCTCGACCGGCCGTCGCTGCGCGACCTCATGGCGGACGCCGATCTATTCGTGTTGCCCTCGTTTTTCGAATCTTTCGGGATCGCTGCACTCGAAGCACGCATGGCCGGCGTGCCGGTTTTGGCAATGGCCGGTTCGGGCGTGTGGGACTTTCTGACGCCCTCGATCGACAGCCTTAGGGCGGACGATGACGGCGCTCTTGCCGAATCTCTCGCCGCCTTCGTCTCCGATCCCGCTTTGCGCGCTCGGCTGAAAGCCGGATGTGCTCCAACGCTCACGGGCTTCGACTGGAGCGAGGTGACGGCGCGCACCCTGTCGCTCTACCAAGCCGCCATCGGCCTTGCGAACGGACGGGAGTCTGGGACACCAGGGCTCGTTTCGACACCACGCGTGTCCGGCGCGTGAGTGGACAAGCCGCCTGGCCACAGCCTATGGATTTGTGATCAAGCTGGCCCCGGGAGATTTCCTGAATGCGCGTCGTCGTCAGTTTCGATCTCGAACATGACTGCCCCCCTTACCTCGAGGGCTATCGCGGCATGGAGGATGGTGCGCCTCGGCTTCTTGCCCTGCTGGCCGAGAAGGCCATACCCGCCACCTTCTTCACCACGGGCGACGTCGCCCGCCGCTTCCCCGAGGTGATGCGGCAGATCGCCGGTCAGGGCCATGAGGTCGGCTGCCACGGCGACACTCACAGGCGGTTTTCCGACATGACCACCGACGAGGCACGCCGCGAGCTCGAGGCCGCCAGCGAAGCGTTGCGGGTCTTCGCTCCGGTGACGAGCTTCCGCGCGCCGAACCTCGATTTCCCCGAGGCCTTTCTTCCGCTCCTTTCGACTCTGGGCTACACGCTTGATTCCTCCCAGGCCGCCTACAAGCCGCACAAGGGCCATCCCCGTCGGCCGAACCGGGCGAACGGGCTTTTGCGCGTGCCGGCATCCACCATGCCGTCCGTCGTGCGCCTGCCGATGCCGCTGCGCATGCTGTTCGTGCGGCTTTTGAGGGATCCTGTGGTGTTGTTCTTCCACCCATGGGAATTCGTCGACGTCACCCGTGAGCCCATTCCCTACGATTGCCGCTACCGCACCGGCGCACCGGCCCTCGAAAGCCTGTCGTCGGTCATAGATGACCTTCGCCATCGCGGGGGGCGGTTCGTGCGCGCGCGCGATTTAATTGCAGACGAGCCCCTGATCGCCTGATTTGACGCTGCCGTGGTCCCATGTCGCAGAGCCGGTGCTGGTTCGCCGCTGCTGTAGCGGCCCGGCTCTGCCACCGCCGCCATGCCGAAAATGACCGCTGTCCGGGTCTGGCGCACCGTCGCGGTTGACAAGCACCGAGTGCGCCGTCGAATGTGTCGTCGCGGCAATTCCGAAGTCATAGATGCCTCAATGGACCAGATCGCCAGCCCGGCAGATGCCGCAATCGACCAGCCTCATGGAATGCGCTACGGCGAGCTGGCCCGGATCGAGGTTCTTGCCAGCGTCAGCATCGTTGTTCCGACCTATCGCGAAGTCGAAAACATTCCGCTGATCGTGGAACGGATTGCCCGCGTCCGCAATGAGTGCCTCAGCAATCTCGAGCTGATCTTTGTCGACGACAACAGTGCCGACGGCAGCGTCGAGGCTGTCGAGGCACTCGGGCTCGACTGGGTGCGCATGATCGTGCGGACCGACGAGCGCGGGCTCAGTTCGGCCGTCATACACGGCTTTCGCGCTGCCAGGGGGGCGGTTCTTGTCTGCATGGACGGCGACCTGAGCCACCCTCCCGAAGTCATTCCGCAAATGATCCTTGCCCTCGATTCCGGCCAGCAGTTCGTCATCGGCTCGCGTTATGTTCCCGGTGGCTCGACGGATGACGACTGGGGCATATTGCGCTGGCTCAACAGCCGGGTGGCCACGGTGCTCTCGCGCCCCTTCACCTCCGTGCGCGATCCGATGTCGGGTTTTTTTGCGCTGCGGAAAACGGATTTCGACGCCGCGGCGAATCTCGATCCCGTCGGCTACAAGATCGGCCTGGAACTCATCGTCAAATGCGATTTCGAGAACGTCGCCGAGATTCCAATCCGGTTCGCCGATCGCGTGCACGGTGAGAGCAAGCTGTCGCTCAAGGAGCAATTGCAGTTCCTGCGACACCTGCGCCGGCTTTATGTCCACGCTTTCGGAAATGCCATGCACTTCCTCCAGTTCGCTGCGGTGGGCGCCTCTGGGGTGGTCGTCAACTTTGCCGTGCTGACCCTGCTGTTGTGGATGCAACTGCCCGAGGCCGCGTGTCTGGCCGGCGGCATCGTGGCCAGCCTGATCTCGAACTTCCTGCTCAATCGCCGCATTACCTTCAGCTATGCCAGGCATGGCAACATCTGGCTGCAGTTTGTGGGGTTTGTCGGCGCGAGCAGTCTCGGAATGATGGTCAATTACGGTGTCGCTCTCTATCTGAACGCGACATGGCTGCAAGGCGTGCCTTATGGACTCTACGCTGCCGCCCTTTGCGGCATCACCACGGGGCTCGTATTCAATTTCCTGGGAAATCGCTATCTGGTGTTCCGCACCCGCTACATCCGTCGGTAGGGCGCTCCCGAACTGGGCTGTGAGCCAGAAGCCGGGAGTGTAGAGGCAGCCAAATCCCAAAGACCTTCAGTGCGGTCTACGGAGCCGCACCATGAAAGCCCCCGCTGCCAGGACGCGAATGCCTGTCGGCACGAAGCAGCGGTAAGGCCGCCCACGCGACGATCGGTTCGAAAGCGGCGGGATTCTCCCCGGCCTGGGCGAGATAGCGCTCGGCAGGTTCGCCGGCCAGAGCCACGCGATCGCGTTCGCTGAGGGTGTCGAAACCATTTTCGCGAAGACGATTCCACGTCTACCGGATGCGCGGTTCTTGGCTATCTTGTGAATCGGCGTGGGGTCCCGACGCCGATACGCACGGCAAGCCCTTGAAATTCTTAGGGCGAGCCGGGTCAATCGATGGCACCGGTTTACAGTCATTGGGGACAACGTCACTTGCGCTTTGCCTTATCTGCCCGCTCGTCCGCGGATATGCGCTCTTGAACGCCGGCCAAGTTGGGGCGGGGCATCAAAAATCCCGTAGGGACGCGGGAGAAGATGTCTGGTACGCTTCTAAATCCTGCGGGCGAAAGTACCCATGTGAGATCGGCTCTCAGCAGTTGAGTCGTTCGAATTCTTGGTTAGCGCCACCGGCGGCCTCAGGCATGCTATGCATCCCTATAGTGCGATCGCAGCGCTCTTACAGCCGGATCGTGGCCCTCTTTCAGCCCCGTCGTAATTTCAATGGATTTTATGGCTGGGGAACCTGGATTCGAACCAAGACTGACGGAGTCAGAGTCCGCTGTTCTACCGTTAAACTATTCCCCAGCAGCGGCGCTTCGGATGGGTCGCTTCGCGGCGGCGATCTTGCCGGCGCGGGCAACTCATAGCCACTCAATGCGGCGAATGCAAGTCCCGCCGGCAGCGCCGGGCGCTGCCGGCGCAAACCGGAGCGTTTGCCGCGAGATTGCGCCGACAGGCTATTTCGACTAACGTCAGTGTCGAAACTGAACAGGCGTCCGGGGCGCCGGCGGCATGGGCCGCCTCGAGCGAACGGGACGCGGAGACAAGTCATTGGCCGATTCCGATCGGCCCGCGACCGACGCCGGGGCTGTAGCCGCCGGGGTCGTGGTGACCATCGACGGCAGTCTCGGCGATGCCGTGCTGCCGCTGGCGGTCGGGGCCGGCCCGAACGGGTATAGCGGTTCGCGGGCAAAGTCTGAAAATTCCCAGCCGGTCCACCGCGGTCGCGCGCCGCTTTATGCCGCGCTCGATCTGGGCACGAACAATTGCCGCCTGCTCATCGCCCGGCCCGTCGAGGGCGGCTTCCGAGTCATGGACGGGTTCACCCGCATCGTGCGCCTGGGCGAGGGCGTGTCGCAAACCGGGCGGCTGTCCGAGGACGCCATGCAGCGCACCATCGAGGCGCTCAGGCATTGCCGTGCCAAGATCGAGCATTACGCGCCGCGTCGCGCCCGTCTCATCGCCACCGAGGCCTGCCGCACCGCCGAGAATTCGGAGGATTTCCTCGGCCGGGTGCGCGACGAAGTCGGCCTCGATCTCGAGATCGTCGACCGCCGCACCGAAGCCGAGTTGGCGGTGACCGGCTGCGCCGACCTGATCGACGCCGATGCCACCGGCGCCCTGATGTTCGACATCGGCGGCGGCTCGTCCGAATTGGCCTGGCTCGATTTCCGCGGCGGGCGGCCCAGAAAGCAGGGGCGCATGTCGGCGGCGATCCGTTCCTGGCAGTCGTTGCCGGTCGGTGTGGTCACGATCGCTGAAAAGTTCGGCGGCGTCGACGTGACGCCCGAGCGCTTCGAGGAAATGGTCGCCTATGTCTCGGGCCTGCTGACCCAGTTCAAGGGGCGCGACAAGCTCAGGTCGATGATCGCCAAGGAGCCGGTGCATCTGATCGGCACCTCGGGCACGGTAACGACGCTGGCGGGCCTGCATCTCGGGCTCGAGCGCTACGACCGCTCCAAGGTTGACGGGCTGTGGATGCGGGGCCAGGACATGATCGACACCATGCGCGCGCTCACAGCCATGAGCTACGAGCGCCGCGCCGCCCATCCCTGCATCGGCCGCGACCGCGCCGATCTGGTCATTCCGGGCTGCGCCATCTTCGAGGCCATCCGCCGCGAATGGCCGACCGACCGCGTCCGCGTCGCCGATCGCGGGCTGCGCGAGGGCATGCTCATCTCGCTGATGGATGCCGACCGGGCGGCGGAGCGCGGCCGGGGCCGGCGCTGATGACCAAGGGCAAGCGCAGCGGCGCCGATGCCGGCCTCAAGACCCGGGTCAAATCCGCCAAAGGCCGCAAGATCTCCTCAACGCGCTGGCTGCAGCGCCAGCTCAACGATCCTTACGTGAAACGGGCAAAGGTCGAGGGCTATCGCTCGCGCGCTGCCTACAAGCTCGCCGAGATCGACGAGCGCCACGGCCTGCTGAAGCCGGGCATGCGGGTCATCGATCTCGGCTGCGCCCCGGGCGGCTGGCTGCAGGTCGCGGTGAAGGCGGTCGGCTCGACCGATGAAAAGCCGCTGATCGTCGGCATCGACTATCTGGACATGGACCCGGTTCCGGGCACCATCATCCTCAGGAAGGATTTCAACGATGTCGACGCGCCCGCGGCGCTGATCGCCGCCCTTGGCGGCCACAAGGCCGATCTGGTGCTTTCCGACATGGCGGCCCCGACGACCGGGCACAGGGCCACCGACCATTTGCGCATCATCGCGCTCGTCGAACTGGCCGCCGGTTTCGCCCGCGAGGTGCTGGCGCCGGGCGGCACGTTCGTCGCCAAGGTCTTCCAGGGCGGCACCGAACACGAGCTCCTGCACGGGCTCAAGCGCGATTTCGCCGCGACCTTCCACGCCAAGCCACCGGCCAGCCGCGCCGATTCCGCCGAGACCTATCTGGTGGCGCGCGGGTTCAGGGGAATGTCGAAGGATCAGTGAACCGGCGGCAGGCTGTGCCCGGACACCTCCGCGCCGGCGTCGCGCGGCAGGGCGAGAATCCAGAAAAAGGCAAGGGCCGTCAACACGCCCATGGTCAGGAAGGTCACCTGGAAGGTCTGCAAATCAAGGCCTTGGTCGGTCACATTGGCGCCCAGCTCGAGCACGATGCCGGCCAGCGCCACGCCGAGCGCGATGGTGAGCTGCTGGGTCACCGAAATGATGGCCGTCGCCTGGCTCATGTCCGCTTCCTCGACGGCGGCGTAGATCAGGCTCGAATCGGCGGTGAAATAGACCGAACGCACGAAACCGCCGGCGAGCAGCACGGCGAGGAACACCGCGGCGGGCGTGCCGAGCGGCAGAACGCCCATGGCCGCCACCGACAGCGCCGAGGCGATGGCGGCAAACAGCAGCAGCGGTCGATAGCCGAACCGGCCGAGAAGCGGCGCGATGATGATCTTGACGATGATGGCGCCGACGGCGGTAACAAAGGTGATCATGCCCGCCTCAAAGGGCGAATAGCCGAAGCAAAGCTGCAGCATCAGCGGCGCCAGAAAGCCGAAGGCACCAACCCCAATGCGGAACAGTGAACCGCCCCAGAGCGTTATGGCGAACAGCTTGTTTTTCAGAATGCGGGGGTCGAGCAGCGGGTCGGGCGTCCGGCGCGCATGCCAGACATAGGCAGCGGAAGCGCCAAGACCGGCGGCGAGTGTCGCGATGCCGTAGACAGGCGGCAGCGCCGGCAGGCTGATGACGCTGAGGCCGAAGACCACGCCGGAAAAGGCGATCGCCGCGAGGACGAATCCTCGCGTGTCGATGCGGCGCTGGTCGCGATAGCCGGTGCGCGGCAAAAAGCGCGTCGCCAGCACGATGCCCAACAAGCCGATGGGCACGTTGATGATGAAAATCCAGTGCCAGGAAAAATAGGTCGTGATGAAGCCGCCGAGCGGCGGTCCGGTGATCGGCCCGATCAGGGCCGGCATCGACAGCCACGACATGGCCACCACGAGCTGGCTTTTCGGCGTCAGGCGCACCAGCACCAGCCGCCCGACCGGCGTCATCAGGGCGCCGCCCATGCCCTGGACGAAACGCGACAACACGAAGGCGAAAAGCGAGTCGGAGAAGGCGCAGGCGATGGAGCCGAGCACGAAGACCAGGATGGCCCAGCGATAGACGACGCGGGCGCCGAAGCGGTCGGCGATCCAGCCGGAAACCGGAATGAAGATGGCGAGCGCCAGAAGGTAGGACGTCAAGGCGAGCTTCAGCGCTACCGGTTCGGTGTCGATATCGGCTGCGATAGCCGCAAGCGAGGTGGCGATCACCGTCGAATCCATCTGCTCCATGAACATGGCGACGGCCAGCACCAGCGGAATGACGGGATTTATCGGCTGGCGTTCACCGCCGTCGCCATTGTGCCGCTGCGGTGCGCCGGGTGCGCCGGGGAGCTGGTTCACTATTCGCCGGGCGCCTCTCGCCGCGCTCGCCTTGTGCTGACATGGCCAGAAACCGCGCTGCCGGCGTCGCGCGACAGAAGCGCAAAGGGAATGGCGCCGCACAGCGCCACGGCTGAAACCCACCAGAAGGCAGTATGGAAGTCCGAAATGATCAGTTCGCCCGGCCGGCCGATGCTCAGCGTTTCGAGAATGCCGCCGGCCACCGCGACGCCCATGGCGAAGCTCAATTGCTGCGCCACGCTCGACATGGCGCTGGCCTGGCCGGTCTTGGTGTCGGCGATGTCGGTGAAGGCCATGGCGTTGATGCCGGTGAAAAAGGTCGAGCGGACGATGCCGGCAGCCAAAGTGAACGCGGCCATGAGATAGAGGGGCGTGTCGGGCTCGTAGAATGCGGCGACCGCCAGCAGCGCCGCCGACAGGATCGTTCCGGCGATCAGGACCGGCTTGAATCCGAGGGCGGCATAGGTCTGGGTCGTGGTGAACTTGGCGAGAATGGCGCCGAGCGCGCCGAACAGCATGACGAGGCCTGTTTCGAAAGCGGTCAGCCCGAATCCGACCTGCAGCATCAGCGGCATCAGGAACGGCACGGCGCCGATGCCGACGCGGAAGATCGAGCCGCCGAGCACCGCCGCCCGGAACAGCGGATCGCGGAACATGCCGAGATCGAGCAATGGCGCCGGCACGCGCCGGGCATGAACGATGTAGCCCAAAAGCGCCATGGCGCCGGTGGCGGTGGTGGCGATGCCGACAAAGGGCGGCAGCACCGGCATGGACAAAACGCTCAGACCGAACAAGAGACCCGAAAATGCAACGCCGGCGAGAAAGAAGCCACGCCAGTCAAGCGGCCTGAGCGCGCCGCGCGGGATGTCCGGCAGGAAGCGCGTGCTCAGCAAAATGCCGGCGATGCCGATCGGGATATTGATGAAAAAGATCCAGTGCCAGGACACGAAGGTCGTCAAAAACCCGCCGATGGGTGGGCCGGCGAGGGGGCCGACGAGCGCCGGCACGGCCAGCCAGGCCATGGCGTTGACGAGATCGTGCTTGGGCGTCGCCCTGACCAGCACCATGCGGGAGAGGGGGGACATCATCGAGCCGCCCATGCCCTGCAGGAAGCGCGCGGCGACGAAGGCGGCGAGCGAATCGGAAAAGGCGCAGGCGAGCGAGCCGAGCATGAATACGAGGATCGCGGCACGGAAGACGTTCTTGGCGCCGAACCGGTCGGCCATCCAGCCCGAGACCGGGATGAAGATAGCCAGCGCCACGAGGTAGGCGGTCATCGCCAGCTTGAGGGCGATCGGCGAGGCGCCGATATCGGCGGCAATGGCCGGCAACGAGGTGGCGATCACCGTCGAGTCCATCATTTCCATGAACAGGGCAACGGCGAGTATGAGCGGGGTGACCCGGTTCACGAGACGGATTCGCAGCTGGTTGGAACAAAAAGAAGGAATTTATCCTAGCACGGGTGGGTGCCCTTGTCCCGCTCAGTAAACGCGGGCCTGGCCGGAGTTTCGGCCATGACGGTCCGCTCGATTTCCATGGGTTCCCCATCCCGGCCGGCCGCTGCGAAACCGCGCCTGCCGGCCATCTGCCGATCCGGCTCGGCTGCGAGCCGCGAGGCGTGATGAAGATGACCAAAACAGTATTATTCAGTCCTGCGCCATGGCCGTGAGCTTGACCCGGCGCTCGCCAGCACCTATCTGCCCACCTCCTGCCCACGAAATTCCGGCCTACCCGTCACCGATCGAGGAAGGGCTCAAATGGCCTCCGTGATTTCCGTCCAATCGCTGTCAAAAACCTATCGAGGCGGCTTCAAAGCCCTCGACGAAGTCAATCTCGAGGTCGAAGAAGGCGAGATTCTTGCCCTTCTCGGCCCGAACGGCGCCGGCAAGACGACACTCATTTCCATCGTCTGCGGCACCGTCAGCCCGACATCGGGCTCGGTCACCGTGGCCGGCCACGACATCATTTCCGGCTATCGTCACACGCGCTCGACCATCGGCCTCGTCGCCCAGGAGCTCGCCCTCGACATCTTCGAGACGGTATGGAACACGGTCAAGTTTTCACGCGGCCTGTTCGGCAAGGCGCCCGACGACGCGGTGCTCGAGCGCGTGCTCAAGGACCTCTCGCTGTGGGACAGGCGCGAATCCAAGATCATGGCGCTGTCGGGCGGCATGAAGCGCCGGGTCGAGATCGCCAAGGCACTAGTCCATGAGCCGCGGGTGCTGTTTCTCGACGAACCCACCGCCGGCGTCGATGTCGAATTGCGCAAGGACATGTGGGATCTCGTCCGGCGCCTGCGCGACGGCGGCGTCACCATCATCCTCACCACCCACTATATCGAGGAAGCCGAGGAGATGGCCGACCGGATCGGCGTCATCGACCGCGGCAAGCTGATCCTCATCGAGGAAAAGACCGAACTGCTGCGCAAGCTCGGCAAGAAGCAGCTCTTCCTCCAGCTCAACGCCCCGCTCGACACCCTGCCCGCGAGCGTCGGGCGCGAGGGCCTGGCCCTTTCCGAAGACGGGCGGACGCTGGTCTTCGACTACGACACCAAGGCCGAACACACCGGCATCACCAGGCTTTTGGCCGATGTGCGCGAGGCCGGCATCGCCTTCAGCGATCTCGAAACGCGCCAGTCCTCGCTCGAGGACATTTTCGTCGGCCTGGTGGGAGACAACAGATGAACCATCGTGCCATTCTCGCCATCTACACCCACGAAATGGCGCGCACCATCCGCACCTGGATTCAGTCGGTGCTCGCCCCGGTCATTTCGACCTCGCTCTATTTCATCGTCTTCGGTGCCGCCATCGGCACCCGCATCGAGGAGATCGAGGGCATCGACTATGGCGCCTTCATCGTGCCGGGTCTGGTGATGATGACGCTTTTGATGCTGTCGGTGACCAATGCCGCTATCGGCATCTATTTTCCCAAATTCACCGGCACCATCCGCGAGTATCTTTCGGCACCGGTCTCGCCGCTGGAAATGGTCCTCGGATTCGTCGGCGCGGCGGCGACCAAATCGATCGTGATCGGTATCATCATCCTGATCACCGCCCGTTTCTTCGTGCCCTACGAGGTCCAGCATCCGGTCTGGATGTTCGCCTTCCTGGTGCTGACGGCCGTCACCTTCTCGATGTTCGGTTTCATCCTCGGCATCTGGGCCGATGGGTTCGAACAGCTCAACCTCGTGCCGATGCTCCTGATCACGCCGCTGGCCTTCCTCGGCGGCAGCTTTTATTCGATCTCGACCCTGCCGCCATTCTGGCAGACGGTGTCGCTGTTCAATCCGGTGGTCTATCTGATCTCGGGCTTTCGTTGGGCCTTCTACGGCATTTCCGATGTCAATGTCGGCGTCAGCCTCGGCGCCGTGGCCCTGTTCCTTCTGGCCTGCCTCGGCATCATCACCTGGATTTTCACCACCGGCTGGCGCATCAAGCCGTAAGGCGCGTCTTTGCTTCCGCCGTCATTGCGAGCGCTTGAAAGGCGCGCGGCAATCCAGAAGGCAACGCGCGCACGCGCCCGAAGCCATCTGGATTGCCACGTCGCGGCGCTCCTCGCAACGACGCCGCGCTGCCGGACGAAACCGGGCGAGCCTGGCGCGCAAAACTCCGCCTGAACGCCTTTGCAAACCGCAACGCCCGTGGTATTGGCCCGTGCCAATCCCGTGACCGCCCGATTCATCATCCGCGCGGCCCGACTCCACACTTTCGAAAGTTTTTTGGGCAGAAAGGGTTTGGCCTTGGCCAGGATCATTACATCTATTACCGGCGAAGCGGCGCTGACCTTCGACGACGTCCTGCTGCAGCCGGCGCGTTCGGACGTCTTGCCGGGCAATGCCGACATCCGCACCCGTGTTACCAACGACATCGAGCTCAACCTGCCCATCATGTCCTCGGCCATGGACACCGTGACCGAGGCGCCGATGGCCATCGCCATGGCCCAGGCCGGAGGCCTCGGCGTCATCCACCGCAACCTGTCCGAAGAGCAGCAGGCCGAGGAGGTGCGGCTGGTCAAGGTCTACGAAAGCGGCATGGTGGTGAACCCGATCACCATCGGCCCCGAAGCGACGCTGGCCGACGCGCGCAACCTTATGGCCCACCACAAGATTTCCGGCATTCCGGTCGTCGCCAATGGCGGCACCGGCGGTCGCGCCATCGGCAAACTCGTCGGCATCCTGACCAATCGCGACGTGCGCTTCGCCTCGGACCCGGCCCAGAAGGTCTACGAGCTGATGACGCGCGACGATCTCGTCACCGTGCGCGAAGGCGTCAGCCAGGCCGACGCCAAGCGGCTCTTGCACCAGCACCGCATCGAAAAGCTGCTCGTCGTCGATGCCGACCACCATTGCATCGGCCTGATCACCGTCAAGGACATGGAAAAGGCCGTCGCCCATCCCGACGCCATCAAGGACGCCCATGGACGCCTGCGCGTCGCCGCCGCCTCGACCGTCGGCGACAAAGGCTTCGAACGCTCGATGCGCCTGATCGCCGCCGGCGTCGACCTCATCGTCATCGACACTGCCCACGGCCATTCCGTCCATGTCGCCGAGGCGGTCACACGCATCAAGAAACAGTCGAACGCCGTCCGCATCGTTGCCGGCAACGTCGCCACCGCCGAAGCGACCAAAGCGCTGATCGATGCCGGCGCCGACGCCGTCAAGGTCGGCATCGGACCGGGTTCGATCTGCACCACCCGGGTCGTTGCCGGCGTCGGCGTGCCGCAGCTCGCCGCGATCATGGCCTCGGCCGAGGAAGCCGACAAGCACAACGTGCCGGTGATCGCCGATGGTGGCATCAAGTTCTCCGGCGATCTCGCCAAAGCCCTGGCCGGCGGCGCCTCGGTCGCCATGATCGGCTCGCTGCTCGCTGGCACCGACGAAAGCCCCGGCGAGGTCTATCTCTACCAGGGCCGCTCCTACAAATCCTACCGCGGCATGGGTTCGGTCGGCGCCATGGCGCGCGGCTCGGCCGACCGCTACTTCCAGCAGGAGGTCCGCGATTCCCTCAAGCTGGTGCCCGAGGGCATAGAGGGCCAGGTGCCCTACAAGGGGCCGGCCGGCAATGTGCTGCACCAGCTCGCCGGCGGCCTGCGCGCGGCGATGGGTTATACCGGCTGCGCCACGCTCGCCGCGTTCAAGGAAAATGCCACCTTCGTGCGCATCTCCAGTGCCGGACTGAGCGAAAGCCACGTTCACGACGTTGCGATCACCCGCGAACCGCCGAACTACCGGGCCGGCAATTGACCTTGTCCCATCCCGCGATCAGGGTGCTGGGCTGGCTGGTGACGCTGGCTGCTGCCGCCATCTACGTTTTCATGCTCGCCGTCACGCTGCCGCACCTGTCCGACCTGGCGGGCGGCATGACGATGTTCGATCTGCGCAATGGCGGCTACGATTTCGAGACGGCGCGAACGATTCTTGCAAGGCTCGGGACAGAAGGGCGGGAATACTATGAGAGCGTTCAGCACGTTCTGGACGCCTTCTATCCGCCGCTTGTCGCCCTGGCGGTCACCTACTGGATGTGGCGCTTCGCGCCGCGCTGGCGCGCGCTCGGCTGGCTGCTGCCCAATGTCGTTCTGTTTGCCGCGATGGCAATCGCCGTGTTGGCGGCGGCATTCGACCTGACCGAAAATGTCCTGGTCGGGCAGATGCTGGCGGCCAGACCCGATGGCCTGACCGCCGAACTTGTCGGTACGGCTTCAGGTTTCACACTCGCCAAGACCATTGCCGTATCCGTATCGCAGACGGCGCTGCTGGTGCTCATCGCCGGTCCGTTCATCCGTCGCATGATCGGCGGGAAGGGCTAGGCGCAATGCAGTTGCCCGGACGCATCGCCGCCGCCATCGAGGTCCTCACCGATCTCGAAACGCGCCATCGCCCGGCCTCCGAGGCGCTGCGCGACTGGGGCACGAGCCACCGTTTCGCCGGATCGGGCGACCGCGCCGCCATCGGCAATCTCGTCTACGACGCCCTGAGGCGCCGCGCCTCCCATGCATTTTCCATGGGCACCGAGACGGCGCGGGCGCTCGTCCTGTCGGTGGCGGTGCGCGACTGGGGCGAAAACCCCGAAGCGCTCTCCGCCGGGTTTGCTGCCGACAAGTTCGCGCCCGAAGGTCTTTCGGTCGACGAACTGACCCGCCTCGGGGCAGCCGATCCGCTGGCCGGCGCTCCGCATCATGTCCGCGCCGACATTCCCGAATGGCTGGCACCGGCCTTTGCCGAGGCGTTCGCAGAGGGCTGGGTGGCAGAAGGGCAGGGCCTGACCGGGCGGCCGCCGCTCGATTTAAGGGTCAACCGGCTCAAGTCGGACGCTGCCCGCGTCGAGAAATCCCTGAGGCGTTTCGCGCCGCAGCCGGCCCCGATCATTGCCGACGGCCTCAGGCTGCCGGCCGGGCCGCGCGACGCGCGCACGCCAAATGTGCTCG
>JAHJQZ010000116.1 GCA_018818925.1 Alphaproteobacteria bacterium | reverse complement strand
GCTCGATGCGGTCAAGACCAATGCCAAGCAGATGGAAGAGATTGCCAAGGACAGCCGCGAACAGGCCGGCGCCATCGAGGAGGTCAATGTCGCCGTCCGCCAGATGGACGAGATGACCCAGCACAATGCCGCGCTGGTGGAAGAGACCAATGCGGCGATTGAGCAGACCGAAAGCCAGGCGTCCGAACTCGACCGCATCGTCGAAGTATTCACGCTCGCCGAAACCGGAACACGCTCGACACCGAGCGCCCCGGTCAATTCGCCTCAGCCGCGGACAGGCGTCAAGGGCCTGCAGGACAAGGTCGTCCGGGCGGCCAAGACCTATCTTTCCAAAGGCAATGCCGCGGTCAAGGCCGACAAGGACTGGAGCGAGTTCTAGTTCCGCTCCTTGCGGACGCATCGGCCGATCCCGGCCGCTAGAGTGACAAAAAGCATGAAGCGCGCCGGAGGGCGCGCTTTTTCATTCGCAGATCTGCAGCAGGGTCCGCTCCCCGAACGGACCTCGGAGGGGTGTCGAGGTGTGCTTCATCAATTCTTGGTTAATTCTAACGGTCTAGTCTATCGGACGTGGGCGCATAGACATCGTTGGGGACCGAGAATGTCCAAATTTGGAATCACGGCGCGAATCGCCGCTGGTTTTGGCGCCATCATTTTTCTTTTGGTCGTGGTTGGGGTTGCCGCTGTCGTCGGCATCCAGACTCTGTCCGGCGTAGCGCACGACTATCGCTTCGCCAATGATCAGACCGGTGAAATCACCGACTATGTCGCAGATTACCACCAGATGGTGGTGTCTGTCCGGAACTACGTTCTTGCACCGTCCGAGGAGGTGGCGCAGGAGGCGCGGGTCTGGATCGACGATGTCGCGACCAACGATCCCGACGGCGTCGCCAAATTCGAGAGCCTGCCGATCGCGCGGGCCGAGATCAGCAAGATCGAGGTTTCCGCCGCCGATCTGCGTTCCGCTTTTGACGAACTGATCGCGCTGGAGGCGCATAGACTTGAGGTCACGGCCCGGGTCGGCGCCATCGATGAGCAGATGGTCCCGCAGATCGATGGCCTGATCAAGTCCGCCGAGGGCCTTGGAAGCGTTGTCGTTCTCGGCGAGGTCGCCCGCGTGGTGAACAGCAGCCAGCATATGGGCAGCCAGGCCGAGCAATTCATCAACACCAGGTCGGAGGCCTCGTTCCAGCTTGTCACCTCCCTGGAATCCGAACTGCTGGCTCAGTTCGACAAACTCTCGGCACAACCGGTCATGGCCGAGGCCGTCGCGCCGCTGCGCGATGCCGTCCAATCCATGGGCAGCGCCATTCGCGACGCACGCGAGCTTTTCGCCCAGTTCAACGCAATCGTCGACGAAAGACTGGTGGTCCGCACCGCCGAACTCGAGGCCAGCTACAAGGTCTTGACCTCGGAAGTGCGCGCCAACCAGGATGCGCTCGGCCCGGTTTCCGAACAGACGGCCGGCACCACCATGCTTGTGGTCAGCATTCTGTCCGCCGTGGCGATTCTGGCCGGTCTCGGTCTCGCCTTCGTCACAGGCAAGTGGCTGTCCGGCGCAATCGGGCGCATGTCGCACAACATGAAGCGCATGGCGGAGGGTGATCTCGACCTCGATCTCGGACCTGCGCCCAAGGCGACCGAACTCGGCCTGATGGCCAAGGCGCTGGAGACCTTCCGCACCAACGGTCTGGAAATGCGCAGCATGGACGCCGAGAAGGAGGCCGTCCGCGCCAGGGAACGCCAAGAGCAGGAAATGCGCACGCACCTGCAGCAGGAAGTCGCCGACGTCGTTTCAGCGGCGGTCGCGGGCGACTTCTCGAAGCGCATCGACGGGCGCTACGACGAGGACGACCTCAACGCCCTGGCGCATGCGGTCAACGAACTGGTCGAGACGGTCGACCGCGGCATCGGCGAGACGGGCGAGGTCTTGGCCGCTGTGGCCGATACCGACCTGACGCAGCGGGTGACCGGCAGTTACAAGGGCGCCTTCGAACGGCTGAAGGCCAATACCAATGCCGTGGCCGACAAGCTCGCCGAAGTGGTTGGCCAGATCAAGCAGACCTCGCGCGGGCTGAAGACGGCGACGGGCGAAATCCTGTCCGGTGCCAACGACCTGAGCGAGCGCACCACCAAGCAGGCGGCAACGATCGAGGAGACCTCGGCGGCGATGGAGCAATTGGCCCATACCGTCATGGAGAACGCCAAGCGGGCCGGGGCGGCCAGCGAGCAGGCCAAGAAG
>JAHJQZ010000115.1 GCA_018818925.1 Alphaproteobacteria bacterium | reverse complement strand
TCCGTGTCGCAAGTGCGGGTAATCGGCAGTGCGTGTTAGTCACCGCAAATGACAGTAACGTGTCGGCCGGTACGCAGGTCCATCCTTAGTCAATAGCACCATCTTCAGTGTCACAAAACTGTCATGAAAACGTCGTGAAACGCATCGTTGTCCTGTCGGGCCGCGTTGCCGCAGCCGATGGACGAGCATTGCAAACAGGGGCTACTCCAGAACCGCGGCCTCTGGCATCGGGCCGAGCATAGCGTGGCCCGCTGGCCAAGGCGAGGCATATCGTCGCATCCAACGATGTTGCGCTGTCTGTCGCATTGACTAATGTGCAGCACTCCCGAACCGGCCGAAGACCAGCCCATGCCGCCGCATCTTCCCAAAGACCATCCGCCTGTCGCTGCGTCGAAAGTCGGTGTCCTGCTGCTCAATCTCGGCACGCCCGACGCCACGGATCGCAAGTCGATGCGGCGCTATCTCGGCGAGTTCCTGTGGGACCGGCGGGTGATCGAGACGCCGCGCATAGTGTGGTGGCTGGTGCTCAACCTGATCATTCTCAATACGCGCCCGAAAAGAAGCGGCGCGGCCTATGACAAGATCTGGGACCGCATCGTCGGCGATTCGCCGCTGCGGGTGATCAGCCGCAGTCAGGCCGAGAAGCTGCAGACGCGGCTCGGCGCGGGGGTCGTCGTCGATTTCGCCATGCGCTACGGCAATCCGCCGGTCGCCGACCGGCTCGAGGCCATGAAGGCCGGAGGCTGCGATCGAATTCTGTTGTTCCCGCTTTATCCGCAATACTCGGCGCCAACCACGGCCACGGCGAACGACAAGGCGTTCGACGCGCTCAAGACGATGCGCTGGCAGCCCGCCATCCGCACCGTGCCGCCCTATTTCGGGACCGAGGCCTATGTCGAGGCTTTGGCGAAAAGCATTGCCGACGGTGTCGCCGGGCTCGGTTTCGCGCCGGACCTCGTCGTCACCTCCTATCACGGCATGCCGCTGAGCTACCTCATGAAGGGCGACCCCTATCACTGCCAGTGCCTCAAGACGACGCGACTGGTGGCCGAGCGGCTCGGCTGGCCCGCCGACAGGCTGATGGTCACGTTCCAGTCGCGTTTCGGGCCACAGGAATGGCTCAAGCCCTATACCGACGAGACGTTGAAGAACCTGCCGCAGAAGGGCGTGAAAAAGCTCGCTATCCTCGCACCGGCCTTTTCGGTCGACTGCCTTGAAACGCTCGAGGAACTGGCGATCACCGGCCGCGAACAGTTCATGAAGGCGGGCGGCACCCATTACGCCTATATCCCCTGCCTCAACGATTCCGCGGGCGGCATGGACGTGATCGAACAGGTGGCGCGCGCCGAGCTCAGGGGCTGGTTCGACTGACTCGTTGGCGCTGGCCGCAGCCGCGGAGGAAAAGCGAATTGTTTTTCGTCACTAAGTTGGTTCCGAGCGTTCTCGGGATGTTTCTCGCCCTGACGGCAAGCGCCCTGGCGGCCGAGCCGACCGTGACGCTGACCCATCTCAGAGGCGGCGTCTATGTGGTCGAAGACAGCTTTTTCTCCGCCGAGAATGGCGCGGTCTATATTGGCGAGGACCATGTAACGGTGATCGGCGCGACCTGGACGCCGCAGACCGCCGAGCTGCTGGCCGGCGAAATCGCCGAAGTCACCGACCTGCCAATTACGGAGGTGATCGACACAAATTATCACCCTGACCGGGCTGGCGGTAACGGCTATTTCGCACGCATCGGCGCCAGCATCGTTTCGACGAGACTGACCCATGACCTGATCGCGAGCGACTGGGACAAGGTAGTAGCCTGGATGATCGACAATGGCCTTGGAACCTATCCCGTCCTGCCCGCCGTTCTGCCCGACACGGTCCATGACGGCGATTTCGATCTGCAGGACGGCAGCGTTCAGGCCTTCTATCTCGGGCCGTCGCACACGCCGGATGGTATTTTCGTCTGGTTCCCGGACGAGAACGTGCTTTATGGCAATTGCATCCTCAAGCAACGTCTTGGCAATCTCGCTTTTGCCGATCTTGCGGAGTATCCTTCGACCCTGAAAAAGCTGAAGGCATTGAATCTGCCGATCGAAACGATCATCGCCGGACACTATGCTCCGTTGCACGGGCCGGAACTTGTCGACCAATATCTCGAACTGCTGGAGAGAGCTTCGAATCGCTAGGTCCGCCCGCGCTTGAAGACGTCGGCACAACATCGCACTTTGAAGCTGTCAGGAGGAAATGATGGAATTTCTGGACGGTCTGTCTATCGTGTTGATCGGAGGCGGCGTCCTCCTGATCCTTGTCTTGCTTGCCGGCGTCAAGACGGTGCCGCAGGGTTACAATTACACCATCGAGCGGTTCGGCCGCTACACGCGGACCCTGACGCCTGGCCTTAATCTCATCATCCCGTTCATCGACGGCATCGGCAAGCGACTGAACATGATGGAACAGGTGCTCGATGTGCCCCATCAGGAGGTCATCACCCGCGACAATGCCACTGTGACGGTCAATGGCGTCAATTTCTACCAGGTGCTCGACGCGGCCCAGGCGGCCTATGAAGTGGCCCAGCTCGAACACGCCATCCTCAACCTGACCATGACCAATATCCGTTCGGTGATGGGCTCGATGGATCTCGACGAATTGCTGTCGAATCGCGACGAGATCAATCAGCGCCTATTGAGGGTGGTCGACACGGCGGTCTCGGCCTGGGGCGTCAAGATCACCCGCATCGAGATCAAGGACATCGACCCGCCGACCAATCTCGTCGACTCGATGGCGCGGCAGATGATGGCCGAACGCGAAAAGCGCGCCCTCATTCTTGAGTCCGAGGGCAAGCGGCAGGCGGCGATCCTTGAGGCCGAAGGCATGAAGCAGTCGCAGGTGCTCGAAGCCGAAGGCCGCAAGGAAGCCGCCTTCCGAGATGCCGAGGCGCGCGAGCGTTCGGCCGAGGCCGAGGCAAAGGCGACGCAGATGGTTTCCGACGCCATCGCCAAGGGCGATGTGCAGGCGATCAACTATTTCGTCGCCAACAACTACATCAAGGCGCTCGAATCCCTGGCCAAATCGCCGAACCAGAAAGTTCTGATGCTGCCGGTCGAGGCGGCGAGCGTCATCGGCGCCATTGGCGGCATTGCCGAAATCGCCAAGGAGACGTTTGGCGATTCCGGCTCGGCGGCGTCGCGGCGTGGCAGCCGTCCGCCTTCGGCCGGGCAATAGGACGGATGCAATGCAGATCATCGACCTGATCGGTCAGTATGGCGGGTGGTCGTGGATCATCGCCGGCCTGATACTTCTGGCGCTCGAACTGATTCTGCCGGGCGGCGTGCTGGTCTGGCTCGGGGCGGCGGCTGTCGTCACCGGCATTGTGGCGCTTTTCAATCTCGCGCCCTTCTCGATCCAGTGGGTGCTGTTCGGCGCGCTCAGCCTGGCCGGTGTTGCCGCCTGGCTCGGGCTTGCGAGGCGTCGCAATCTGCTGGAAAGCGACCGACCCCTGCTCAACTTACGGGCGGCGCAGCATATGGGCGAGACCCTGGAATTGACCGAGGCGATCAGCGACGGATTCGGCCGCGCCCGGCTCGGCGATTCGACCTGGCGGGTCTCGGGCCCCGAGTTGCCGCGCGGTGCGCGCGTCCGCGTGACCGGCTATGACGGCACGGTTCTGAAGGTCGAAGCGGCGAACTGACCCCGGGCGGATCACGGCGCGAGGTCCGGCGGCACCGGCGGCTTTTCGACGACGAGCAGGATGGAGATGCGCTCGTTGGTCGACATATAGGGGTCGTTGGGAAAATAGGGCTCGGCATCGCCCCGGCCGACGACCGAGAACATGCGCTCGTCCGGCACGCCGTATTCGGTGAGAAGGGCGCGGACGACATTGGCGCGGTCGGTCGACAGTTCCCACTTGCCATAGCGCGGATTGGGGTAGGTGCCGCCGGCGGCGGTGTGGCCGGAAATGCGGATCTGGTTGGGCATCTTGGCCAGGATCGGCGCCAGCGCGGCAATGGCCGCCCGCGTGTCCTCGTAGGGATATTTCGATCCCTCCGGGAACATGGCTCGTCCATCCTGATCGGCAATGACGATGTTGACGCCGTCCTCGTCGTTCTGGACGATCAGGTTGTCGGCGATATGGGTGATTTCCGGCATGTCCTGGAAGGCCTGCTTGAGCGTGGCCGAGGCCAGGTTGAACAGGGCGGCATTCTCGACGTCGGTGCGTTCATCGGTATAGGTATTGGCTTCCTGGCCCTGATTTTCGCGCTCGGTGAAATTGATGTCGGCAAATTCGGTCGACAGGACCTCGCTTTCCTTGGACACCATTTTCAGGTGGTCGCGCTGGGGATTGCCGTCGCGCTCGACCACGCCCGATTTCTGCTGCACCTGCAGGATGCCAAAGGCGTCCTTCATCGAGCCGGCCACCACCTGCAGCTTTTCCTGGTCCTGAATGGAAAAGGAAATGATCAGCACGAAAAAGCAGACGAGCAGCGACATCAAGTCGGCGAACGTGACCAGCCATTCCGGTACTTCGCTCTTTTTCGGCTGCCTGCGCGCCATTGGCCGCTATCTCCTTAGAGCATGTTCAGGGAAAGCGGATACCACTTTTCCGGTTCGAACATGCGACGACTCAAAGACTTAGGTCATGCGTTTGGATTCGATCAAAATGTGACATGACCTAGGCCGCTTTGTCGTCGGGGTCGTTGCGCTGGTGTTCGGGCAGATAGGCCACCAGCATTTCGCGAATGAGGTTGGGACTCTTGCCTTCGCGTACGGACATGATCCCGTCGATGATCAGGGTCTGGTTGATTTCCTCGAAGCCAATCTTGGCAATGAGCTTGTCCGAGATAGGCAGGCAGACGAGGTTGGCGATGACGGCGCCGTAGAGCGTGGTCAGAAGCGCGACGGCCATGGATGGGCCGATCGAGGAGGGATCGTCCATGTTGCCGAGCATCTGCACCAGGCCGACCAGCGTACCGATCATGCCGAAGGCCGGAGCGGCGTCGCCGAGCGATTTGAACACGCGCTGGCCCTCGGTCAGCCGGGTCAGGAACTGGTCGCGCGCCAGTTCCATCGACTCGCGGATGAAAGTGGCGTCATAGCCGTCGGCGATCATCTGAGCGCCTTTGCGGAGATTGGAATCGGTGACCTCGATGCCCTCGAGCCCGAGCGGACCGGAGCGGCGGACGACGTCGCCCATCTCGGCGATCTTCTCGATCAATTCGCGCGGTTCGACCTTGACGTGGGTGAAAGCCACCTTGCCGCCGACCTGGAAGGCACTCGCCACGCCCGCTAGCGGAAAGCGGATCAGGGTTGCCGCGAAGCCACCGCCGATCACGATCAGGACCGATGGCATGTCGACAAACGACATGAACGATCCGCCGAGCGCGATCGCGACGATCACCACGGCCGAACCGGCGGCGATGCCAATGATGGTAGCTAGATCCATTAACGCTGCTCCGAACAGCACGCATGCGTGTTTTGCCAAATATGACCCTGCCGAACTGAAGGTGCCGTTAAGACCGAGGGTTAACAGCGCCTTCCAGCCGCGCCGCTTAGCGCTTTGTTAACCTTGTTGAACAAAACATGAGCGCGTTCGGAGCGCGGCTTTTCCCGGTCGGACCGGGCGCGTTCCAGTTTTGGTTTTTCGCATCGAAAAGCAGGATCGGGCCCGGTCCTGCCCGGTGCTCCAGGCGGGCCGGAGGCGCAATATTGTCGGAGTCATATGCCAGATGGCGCGTATGGCCGGCCGCCGCGGCGTTCACGGCCTGCCTTGTCGCCACCGGCGAGCCGGCGCCGGCCGGCGACGGCTCCGGAACGGACAATCCCTATTTGCTGCGCGGGACTTACAGCCTCGGTTGCGAAGACGGCGGGTTGTGCACCCCATCTGAATCGGTGCCGTCATCGTCGGGCGCGATGCCAATAGCGGCGCCTGCCACGACGCGCCCGGGCAATTGCGAGACGTTGAGGGCGGCCGGAATCGTTTCAGCCGAATGCGCCGCCGTGCTTGTTGGCCCGGCGCCGCGGAATCCGGCGGCGCCGGCACCCGTGCCGCAGGCGCAATCGAAATCGGCTCCGGCACCCGTGGCGGCCCGCCGCCAGGCTCGGCCCGAGCCTGTCGCCGAACCGCCGGTCGAGTCTTTGCTCGAAGCGCCTCCGGCGGCGGTCTCGACCGCCATGCCGCCAGCCGATGCCGCTCCGGTCGCGACCGGCGCCATCGGCGGGGTGCCGTCGGGCTGGGACGACGCCGTCACCGGAGACTGGAGCCTTGCCCTGCGCGGCACGTCGACCTGGGACGGGCTCGGCCAGAGCTACGCCGTCTCGGTTGGCCCGCAGGGCCAGTTGACCTTCCACCGCGCGCGCGGCGAAATGCGCCTCGTGGCCGGGCTCGGCCTCGCCTATAGCCCCGGCGGCGCGGTGCGAATCGATTCGGGCAACGGTGCCCTAGAGATCGACCACGCCCTGGCGCGCGACCTGATGCTCAGAACCGCTTTCAGCCTCAGTGCCGCGCGCGAGACGACCAATGCCCTGACCAGCCCCGCCGGCCAGGAGCAGGGGCCGCTGTCGGTGCTCGGCAAAGCGGACGCCGCGCTCGATATGCGGGCCGGCCGCACCGGCGTGCTGATCGGCGCGACCATGTCGCGACAGTTCGTCGGCGACACCACGCTCGCCGGTGGCGCGACGAGCGCCAATATCGACCGCAACTGGTCGGGCTTCGGCTTGCGGGCGCGGACGAGCTACGCGCTGACGCCGATCCTCACCGCCTTCGTCGAAGCGTCGGCGGACCGGGCGGTTTTCGACGCCGTGAACATCGGTCTCGGCGCGGCAGCCGACAATTGGGGGCTGCGGGGGGTGGCGGGCGTCGACGGCAGATGGAGCAGCGGCCTGACGGCAAGCCTTTACGGCGGTTACGGCCTCACCGTCTACGACAGCGCGCTGGTGGCGAGCGGTGGCGGCTATGTGATCGGCGGCAGCCTTTCCTATCCGGTGATGCGTGGCGGCGAGATCGGTGCCAGCCTCGAAACCGGCATGTCGCCAACCGGCTCGGTGGCCGGCGCCACGACCAAGATCGCCTATGCCGGCACGCTCAACGGCCGCTACATGGTCAATGACTGGCTGACGCTCAGAGGCGCGCTCGGCGGGTCGTGGTCGATCTTTCCCGGCGCCACCTATTCCGAGGCCGGAGCGAGCGCCGGCCTCGGCATCGACTGGGCGCTCGGCCCGCATGCGGCGGTCAACGCCGACTACACCTTCGGCCTCAACTGGACGCCGACGGGCGACGACCAGTCGCACACCGTCAGTGTCGGCATGACGTTTTCTCGCTAGGGCTGTCCACGCTAGTTGTGGCCGGCCGTGGCGGCGAGTTCGCGGATTTCCTTCATGAATCCCTCGGCGATGTCGGGCCGGTCAAGGGCATAGGCGACATTGGCGGTCAGAAAGCCGATCTTGGAACCGCAGTCGAAGGTCTTGCCGTTGAACTTGACGCCGTGGAATTTCTGGCGCGCCATCAGGGTGAGCATGGCGTCGGTCAGCTGGATTTCGCCGCCGGCACCGGTCGACTGGCCGGAAAGGATGTCGAAGATTTCCGGCTGCAGGATGTAGCGGCCCGAAATGATGAAGTTGGACGGCGCGTCGGCGGGCTGCGGCTTTTCCACCATGCCGACGATCTCGAATCCATTGTCCGGTCCCTGGCCGCGGTCGACGATGCCGTAGGAAGCGGAATCCTTGGGGTCGATCTGTTCGACGGCGATGATGTTGCCGCCCAGTTCGTCATAGGCGGTCATCATCTGGGAAAGGCAGCCGGGTGTCGCCTTCATGATCATGTCCGGTAACAGCAGCGCAAAGGGTTCGCCGCGCACGATCTCGCGGGCGCACCACACGGCATGGCCGAGCCCGAGCGGCTCCTGTTGCCGGGTGAAGCTGGTGCGACCGGCCATCGGCAGGTCCTTGTGCAGTTCGGCGAGCGCGTCGGTCTTGCCGCGTTCCTCGAGGGTCCGTTCCAGTTCGTATTGCTGGTCGAAATGGTCTTCGATGACGCCCTTGTTGCGACCGGTGACGAAGACGAAATGCTCGATACCGGCCTCGCGCGCCTCGTCGACGGCATATTGAATGAGCGGGCGGTCGACCACCGGCAGCATTTCCTTGGGCATCGCCTTGGTGGCGGGCAGGAACCGTGTCCCCAATCCGGCAACGGGGAAAACGGCGATGCGAACGCGTCCGGTCATGTCAATTCCTTCTAAAGGTTCATATTGTTGTCAGATATCCAGCGAAGGCGTATGTCTTTGCCCTTGCCCGAACTCATAGAAGCAATCATCACAAAGCGTCAATCGGAGCGGCTTTCATGACCGTGCTCATTACCGGCGGCGCCGGCTATATCGGCAGCCACATGGTCCTCAATCTTTGCGACAAAGGCGAGAATGTCGTGGTTCTCGACAATTTGTCGACCGGACACGACTGGTCGGTCGATGCGCGCGCCCGGCTCGTGATCGGCGATGCCGGCGACATCGAAACGGTCACCGCGCTGATCAGGCGCGAACAGATCGACTCGATCATTCATTTCGCCGGCTCGATCATCGTACCGGAATCGGTGGTCGAGCCGCTCAAGTACTATGCCAACAATACCGGGGTGTCCCGCAATCTGCTGGAAGCGGCGGTCAATGGCGGGGTCTCCAACTTCATCTTTTCCTCGACAGCCGCCGTCTATGGCATGACGGGCCTTGAACCGGTCGCCGAGGACAGCGCCCTAAGTCCGATGTCGCCCTATGGCCGGTCGAAGATGATGACCGAGATGATGATCGTCGACGCGGCGGCGGCGCATGGGTTCAAATACGGCATTCTGAGATATTTCAACGTTGCCGGCGCCGACCCGCTCGCGCGCTCGGGACAGAGCTCCAGCGTGGCGACACATCTGATCAAGGTGGCCTTGCAGGCGGCGACCGGCCAGCGCGAGGGCATGCAGATTTTCGGCACCGACTACGAGACGCCCGACGGCACCTGCATCCGCGACTATATCCATGTGTCCGACCTCGCCGACGCCCATGCCCTGGTGCTTGGCCATCTCAAGTCTGGCGGCGACAGCGCGGTTTTCAACTGCGGCTACGGCCACGGTTTTTCGGTGAGCGAAGTGGTGAGCCGCGTCAAATCCATCACGGGCGTGGATTTTCCGGTGTCGCTTGCCGCGCGCCGCGACGGCGATCCGCCGGCCATCATCGCCAATTCGGCGCGCATCAAGACCGCCCTTGGCTGGACGCCGGCGCATGACGACCTGACCCAGATCGTCACAGACGCTTTCGCCTGGGAAAAGAAGCTGATGACGCGCAATCGCAAGGAATAGCCATGCCGGGGCGGATAGCAGGGCTGGTCCTTGCCTTCATGGCGCTGCCGCCGCTCGCGGCACATGCGGAAGACCTTGCGTCCTTCCTGGCGCGATTTGAAGCGCAGGCGGTCGATGCCGGTATTTCCCGTGATCTCTATCGCGAGGTGACGGATGGGCTCGCGCCCGATCCGCGCGTGCCCGACCTCGTGGTCAGCCAGCCCGAATTCACCACCCCGATCTGGACCTATCTCGACGCCCGCGTCTCGGACGTCCGCATCGCGGCGGGCCGCAAGGCCGTCGACAAAAACCGGCCGCTGCTCGATGCGGTCGGCGAGGCCTTTGGTGTCGATCCGTTCGTTCTTGCCGCCATCTGGGGGGTGGAGAGCGATTTCGGCGCCATTCTCGGCAATGCAAAGCTCATCCGCCCCATCCTGCCCTCGCTCGCAACGCTGGCCACCCAGCATCGCGGACGCTGGCAGGAGGATGAGGCCGAGCTCATCGCCGCCCTGCGGCTCATCCAGGATCATGGCTGGACCGGCCAGACCCTGGTCGGTTCCTGGGCCGGCGCCGTCGGGCACACGCAACTGATCGTTTCGGCGATCCTCGCGCACGGCACGGACGGCGACGGCGACGGGCGCGTCGATCCGCATGCTTCGCTCGCCGACGCTCTGGCGACGACGGCCATGTTTCTCAAGGGCCTCGGCTACCGAACCGGAAGCGATTGGGGCTACGAGGTGACGGTGCCGCAAGATTTCGACCTGCTGTTGGCTTCGCGTGAAACGCTGCGACCCGTGCGCTTTTTCGCCGAACGTGGCGTCGCGCGCGTCGCTGGGCGCCAGTTCCGCGATCCCGACGAGGAGGTGTTCCTTTACCTTCCGGCCGGCAAGGACGGGCCGGCCTTTTTGATGACGGGCAATTACCTCGTGCTCAAGGGCTACAACTTTTCCGATTCCTACGCCCTATCAGTGGCGCATCTGGCCGACCGGCTCAAGGGCGCCGGACCCTTCGTCGCCGAGTGGCCAAGCGAGGCGAAGCTGCCCAGTCTCAAGCAGCGCGAGGCGATACAAGAGGCCCTCGCGACGCTTGGCTATTACGATGGCGCCGTCGACGGGCGCATCGGGCCGATCACGCAACGCGCCTATGCGCTGTTTCAGGCGGATAACGATTTGCCGGCCGACGGCTTCATCACTTCGGTCTCCGCCGAAGTCTTGGCGGCGGCGCTGCCCTGAGCCGACGGTGCCGCCGCGCCGCGTCGGCCATAGGCAGGACGCATTCGGGCTGTTATTTTGCCGTCATGAAACGGATTGTCGCTTCGCTCATTCTCGCCCTGGCGCTCGACGCCGTCGTCTTGCCGCCCGCCTGGGCCCAGGACGAGACGCGCATCGTCGTGGCACAGGAAAAGAAACGCACCTTGTGGGATCTCCTGTTCGGCGGCGAAGCAGAGACGCCCAAAGTCGAGGCGCCGGCGGCGAGCGCCCCTTCGGTGACCACGTTCGCACCGCCCAAGCCGCAGGTCGACAAGTCCGAAACGGCGACGCGGCTGGCCGTGCTTGGCGATTCCCTCGCCGTCGATTTGACTAATGCCCTCGAACGCGCCCATGCCGAGGACCCGAACATCGTCGTGGTCAATTACAGCGCCGAATCGTCCGGATTCGTGCGCGACGACTACTTCGACTGGAATGAAAGAATCGGCGAACTGATCGACCAGAACGCCTTTGACATCGGCGTCGTCATCATCGGCATCAACGACCGCCAGCCGATCGGCGAGAACAAACCGCTGACCGACGGATGGAAATCCGCCTATTCGGAGCGGCTCAAGCATTTCCTCGCGCAGATGCGCGCGGCCGGAAAGCCGGTGATCTGGGTCGGGCTGCCGCCGATGTCGCAGAGTTCCTATTCGGCGGCGATGACGCAGATTTCCTCGCTGCACCGGCTGGCGGCCTTCTCGGCGGGCGCCGAATTCGTCGACATCTACGAGCGTTTTGTCGACGAGAACGGCGACTATTCGAGCTACGGCCCCGACCTTTCCGGTCAAGTGGTGCAGATGCGCAAGTCGAACGGCATCCATTTCACCAGAGCCGGCGCCGACAAGCTAGCCTTTTATGTCGACCAGGCATTGAAGCGCTTTTATCGCGGTGGCACGGTCTCGCTGGAAGTCGCTGACGTGCTTGCGGGCACCGATGCCGAACACATGATGCGGCCGCCCTTCCAGGGCCTCGGGCAGATGCGCCTTCTGGAACTGGCCGGCGCCGTCGTGCCGTTGACCGGGGCGCCACCCAAGGCAGCCGAACTGGTCGAGGCCAGCCTGCCCGCGCCGGGCCTCGGTTTCGACTCCAACCTGCTGATGATGGCGCCCGAGGGCCGCGCCGATGCTTTCGGCGTCGGCGTCGCTAGCGAAAGGCCGGAAGAGGAAGAATAGCGGCGCTCAGCCTTTTTGCTGAATCGCTCCCTCGTCATTGCGAGGAGCGTGAGCGACGAACCAATCCAGAAGGCAGCACACAGATGCGTATGTTGCCTTCTGGATTGCCGCGCACCCTGCGGGTGCTCGCAAAGACGAGGGAGCAATCACCCTCAACCGACGGCGGCGTTCAGCGCGGCAGGGTGGTTGCGCCCATCAGGTCGAGATCGATGGAGCGGGCGGCCTGGCGGCCTTCGCGGATGGCCCAGACGACGAGGGATTGGCCGCGCCGCATGTCGCCGGCGGCATAGACCCTGTCCATCGAGGTCCGGTAGTCCTCGGTATTGGCAAGGACATTGCCGCGCTTGTCGCGGGCAAGGCCGAGCGCGTCGAGCATGCCCTCATGCACCGGGGAAACGAAGCCCATGGCCAAAAGCACGAGATCGGCGTCGAGAATGAACTCGCTGCCCGCGATCGGCTTTAAGTCCGGGCCGACCTTGGCGCAGTGCAGCTTCTTGACCTTGCCGTTCTCGCCGGCGAACCTGGTGGTCGTCACGGCGTAGTGGCTGTCCGCGCCTTCCTGCTGGCTCGACGAGATTCTGAGCTTTTGCGGCCATTCCGGCCAGGTCGTCAGCTTGTTTTCCTTCTCGGGCGGCTTGGGCATGATCTCGAGCTGGGTCACCGACAGGGCGCCCTGGCGAATCGAGGTGCCGATGCAGTCGGACCCGGTATCGCCGCCGCCGATCACCACGACATGCTTGAAGTTGGCGTGGATCAGCCGTTCGCCGACGAGGCTGTCGTGATCGAACCGGCGGTTCTGCTGGGCAAGGAAGTCCATGGCGAAATGGATGCCGTCGAGCTCGCGGCCCTCGACCGGCAGATCGCGCGGCTTTTCGGCGCCGCCGGTCAGAAGCACGGCGTCATGGGCTCTGGCCAGGTCCGCGGCGGTGATATCCTTGCCGATGGTGGTGTTGCAGACGAAGGTAACGCCTTCGGCTTCGAGCTGCGCCAGGCGCCGGTCGACATAGCGCTTTTCGAGCTTGTAGTTGGGGATACCGTAGCGGAGCAAGCCGCCGGGCCGGGAGGCCTTTTCGTAGACCGTGACCTTGTGGCCGACGCGGGCGAGCTGCTGGGCGGCGGCAAGGCCCGCCGGGCCGGAGCCGACGATCGCCACCGATTTGCCGGTCGCGGTCCTGGCCGGCTCGGGGCGGACCCAGCCGTTGTCGAAGGCGTTGTCGACGATGGCGCATTCGATGGTCTTGATGGTGACCGGAATGTCCTCGATGTTGAGGGTGCAGGAGGCCTCGCAGGGGGCCGGGCAGACGCGGCCGGTGAATTCGGGGAAATTGTTGGTCGAATGCAGGTTGCGCGCCGCCTCTTCCCAGTCCTCGTGATAGACGAGGTCGTTCCAGTCCGGGATCTGGTTGTTCACCGGACAGCCGCTGTGACAATAGGGAATGCCGCAATCCATGCAGCGCGAGGCCTGCGAGACGACCTCGCGTTCGGGGAGCGGAATGACGAATTCCTGGAAATTTCGCACCCGGTCCGATGCCGGCTCGTAGGTGCGGTCATGGCGATCGACTTCGAGAAAACCTGTTACCTTGCCCATGATTTTGACCTCAATTCTCCGAGCTAACTTGCGATACGAATCCACGAACAATAAACAGTCGCAGGGATAAAAACCGTAACAGATCCAAGCGCCATTCCCCCAAGCTGCGCGTATTCTTCTTTATTCTTAAAAAACGACAATAACACAGTAATACAGAAAATAAACAAACTAGTAATAATAAGTGATATCGCAGCAAGAGCGACTGACATAAAAAATCCCGGCCAAAGATGCACTTGGCCATGCGAAATAATGTTAGCTGAAACCGCCACAACGGTGGATGCTTGGGCAAAAGCTAAAACGGATTGTAGCTGACCAATCAGAGGTACAAAGGCTACGAGCAAAGAGGCAAGGAACCCGGCTCCAGTGATGTAGAGCACATTCCACAAGCCTATTTGCTGTAGAAGTGAGAAGGCAATTGTCGGTGATCTGGTTATCATGAGAGGTAGAAGAAGAATTATTCCTATTGTTGAGATGACGACAGGCGCCACCCAAACAACCGGTATCACTAAGCATCCAATGCCGTTGTTTTCACCAGTTGCCGCGAGCAGACCTGCAATGATCATGAGTGCCAATATGGCTAGCCCAGAACCGACTCCTACTGCCCAAAACTGCCAGTGGAGCAATACCTGAAGGGCGTCACCCAGGATATCTAGCAGCATCATTCCCTCCCCGATCGGCTAAGGTTACCGCCCCTATTCGGCCGCCGGCACTTGTTCGGCTTCGCGCATTTCCTGCATCTCGCGGAGGGCGCGGGCGTATTCGACCGGCATGACCTTGACGAATTTCGGCCGGAACTCGGTCCAGTTGTCGAGAATCTGCTTGGCGCGGGACGAGCCGGTGTAATGCAGATGGTTCGAGATGAGCTGATGCAGCCTCTCGTCGTCGTGGCGGGTCATGTCGCCGGAAATGTCGACGCGGCCGTGCCATTCGAGATCGCCGCCGGCATGGTGGATCCTGCGCATCAGCGCCTCTTCTTCCTGCACCGGCTCGAGATCGACCATGGCGAGGTTGCAGCGCTCGCGGAACGAGCCGTCCTCGTCGAGCACATAGGCGATGCCGCCCGACATGCCGGCGGCGAAATTGCGCCCCGTCTGGCCGATGACGACGACGACGCCGCCGGTCATGTATTCGCAGCCGTGATCGCCGGTGCCCTCGACGACGGCGATGGCGCCGGAATTCCTGACGGCGAAGCGTTCGCCGGCGACGCCGCGGAAATAGCACTCGCCGGTGATGGCGCCGTAGAGCACGGTGTTGCCGACAATGATCGACTTCTCGGGCACGATCGAGGATTTTTCCGAAGGACGCACGACCAGGCGCCCGCCGCACAGGCCCTTGGCGACGTAGTCGTTGGCCTCGCCGACAAGGTCGAAGCTGATGCCCTTGGCGAGGAAGGCGCCGAAGCTCTGACCGGCGGTGCCGGTCAGGGAAACCGAAATGGTGTCGTCGGGCAGGCCCTCATGGCCGTAGCGCCTGGCCAGTTCCCCGCTGAGCATGGCGCCGGCGGTGCGGTCGACATTGGTGATCCTCGTTTCGATCCTGACCGACTTGCCGCCGGCCAGCGCCGGCATCGCCTCGGCGATGAGCTTGCGGTCGAGGACGTCGTTTATCTCGTGGTTCTGGGTTTCCGAGCAGAAAAGCGTATCGCCCGGCGCCGGTTCCGGCTTGTAGAACAGGCGCGAGAAATCGAGACCCTTCGACTTCCAGTGGCCGAGCAGGCGGTGCTGTTCCAGGAGCTCGGTATGGCCGATCACCTCGGAAAGAGTGCGCGCGCCGATCGCGGCCAGGTAGCCGCGCAGTTCCTCGGCGACGAAGAACAAATAGTTGATGACATGCTCGGGCGTGCCCTTGAAACGCTTGCGCAACACCGGGTCCTGGGTGGCGACGCCAACGGGGCAGGTGTTGAGATGGCACTTGCGCATCATGACGCAGCCGGCGGCGATGAGCGGGCCGGTGGCGAAGCCGAACTCGTCGGCGCCGAGAATGGCACCGATCAGGACGTCGCGGCCGGTGCGGATGCCGCCGTCGACCTGGAGGCGCACGCGCGAGCGCAGGCGGTTGATGACGAGCGTCTGATGGGTTTCGGCGAGGCCGATCTCCCAGGGCGAACCGGCATGCTTGATCGAGGTCAGGGGGCTGGCGCCGGTGCCGCCATCATAGCCGGCAATGGTGATGTGGTCGGCGCGTGCCTTGGTGACGCCGGCCGCGACCGTACCGACGCCCATCTCGGACACGAGCTTGACCGAGATGTCGGCGGCCGGATTGGTGTTCTTCAGATCGAAGATGAGCTGGGCCAGGTCCTCGATCGAATAGATGTCGTGGTGCGGCGGCGGCGAGATGAGGCCGACGCCGGGGGTCGAATGCCGGACCTTGGCGATGATCGGGTTGACCTTGTGGCCGGGCAGCTGGCCGCCCTCGCCGGGCTTGGCGCCCTGGGCCATCTTGATCTGAATCATGTCGGCATTGACCAGATATTCGGTCGTGACGCCGAAGCGTCCCGAGGCGACCTGCTTGATCGCCGAGCGCATCGGATTGCGTGACCCGTCGGCCAGCGGCTTGTAGCGGTCCGGCTCCTCGCCGCCCTCGCCGGTGTTCGACTTGCCGCCGATCCGGTTCATGGCAATGGCGAGCGTGGTATGCGCCTCGCGGGAAATCGAGCCATAGGACATGGCGCCGGTGGCGAAGCGCTTGACGATCTCGACCGCCGGTTCGACCGCGTCGAGCGGCACCGGGCCGCCAGGAAAGGGCTTCAAATCGAACAGCGAGCGGATGGTCAGCGCCCGGCGCGCGGCCGAGTTGATCTCCTCGGCAAAGGCGTTGTAACGGGCCTGCGCCCCCTCGGGGTCGTCGTCCCATGTGCGGACGGCGTGCTGGAGGTTTGAAACCGTGGTCGGCGACCAGGCATGGGCCTCGCCGCGGAAGCGGAAGGCATACTCGCCGCCGACTTCGAGCGAGCGCCTGAGGACCGGGTCCTCGCCGAAGGCCCGGGCATGGCGCCTGACTGTCTCATCGGCGACCTCGTCGAGACCGACGCCTTCGATCTTGGTGCCGGTGCCGAAGAAATAGCGGTCGACGAACTCGGACGAAAGGCCGATGGCATCGAAAATCTGGGCGCCGCAATAGGACTGGTAGGTCGATATGCCCATCTTGGACATGATCTTCAAAAGACCCTTGCCCACCGACTTGATGAAGCGGGTGATGACCTCGCGCTCGTCGACCTGCGGCGGGAACTCGCCCTCGGCATGGAGCGCCGCGATCGTCTCGAAGGCGAGGTAGGGGTTGATCGCCTCGGCTCCATAGCCGGCCAGCACGGCGAAATGCTGGATCTCATGGGCCTCGCCCGTCTCGACCACGAGACCGGCGGCGGTCCTCAAACCCTTGCGGATCAGGTGGTGATGCACCGCGGCGGTGGCGAGCAGGGCCGGAATGGCGACGCGCTCGGCCGACAGCAGTCGGTCCGAAAGGATGATGATGTTGAAGCCCTTGTTGACGGCCGTCTCGGCGCGCGCGCAAAGCGCCTCGATGGCCGGGGACATGCCCTCGGCGCCCTGATGCGCCTCATAGGTGATGTCGAGGGTTTCGGTGCGGAACTGGTTGTCCTTCATGTCGCCGATCTTGCGAATCTTTTCGAGATCCTCGTTGGTCAGGATCGGCTGACGCACTTCCAGGCGCTTGACGGTGCTGAGGCCCTCGAGATCGAAAATGTTGGGCCTGGGACCGATGAACGAGACAAGCGACATCACCGATTCCTCGCGGATCGGGTCGATCGGCGGGTTGGTGACCTGGGCGAAGTTCTGCTTGAAATAGGTGTAAAGGAGCTTGGGCTTGTCCGAGAGCGCCGAAATCGGCGTGTCGGCGCCCATCGAGCCGACCGCTTCCTGGCCGGTCGTGGCCATCGGCGTCATCAGGAACTTGATGTCTTCCTGGGTGTAGCCAAAGGCCTGCTGGCGATCGAGCAGGCTGTCGGAGGTCTTGACCGGCTCGGATGCGACCGGCGGCAGGTCCTCGAGCACGATCTGAGTGCGCGCCAGCCATTGCGCGTAAGGGTGGCGCGTGGCGAGGGTGCGCTTGATCTCGGCGTCGGAGATGACGCGGCCCTCGGCCATGTCGATGACCAGCATCTTGCCCGGCTGCAGCCGCCACTTCTCGACGATGTCCTCTTCGGGAATGTTGAGCGTGCCGGCCTCGGAGGCGAGAACGACATGGCCGGCCCTGGTGATGACATAGCGCGACGGCCTCAAACCGTTGCGGTCGAGGGTCGCGACGACATAGCGGCCGTCGGTCATGGCCATGGCGGCCGGTCCGTCCCACGGCTCCATCAGGGCGGCGTGATATTCGTAAAAGGCCTTGCGCTCGGGGTCCATCAGCGGATTGCCGGCCCAGGCCTCGGGGATGAGCATCATGG
This sequence comes from Alphaproteobacteria bacterium, assembly GCA_018818925.1. Taxonomy (GTDB): domain Bacteria; phylum Pseudomonadota; class Alphaproteobacteria; order Rhizobiales; family Devosiaceae; genus JAHJQZ01. Next base: position 32,551 of record JAHJQZ010000115.1, on the reverse strand, counting down.
CCGCATGTGGCAGCGGATAGCCGCCGCGCACCAGGAACTCGACGGCATTGTCGAAACAGGCGGTGTCGGACTGGCCCTCATAGGAGATCGGCCAGATCTTGGTGATGTCGTCGCCGTAATGGCGCGAGGCGACCGAAGCCTGGCGCGCCGCCATCCAGTTGAAATTGCCGCGGATGGTGTTGATCTCGCCGTTGTGGGCGGTCATGCGATAAGGGTGGGCGAGCTTCCAGCTCGGGAAGGTATTGGTCGAGAAGCGCTGGTGCACCAGCGCGATGGCGCTCTCGAAATCGGCGTCGCCGAGATCGATGTAGAAGCCGTTGAGCTGATAGGCGAGGAACATGCCCTTGTAGACAATGGTGCGCGCCGACATCGACACGACGTAAAAACCGTAATCGGATTGCGCCTCGGGCAGTTCGCCGTAGATCGTGTTCGAAACGACCTTGCGAGCGATCAGGAGCTTGCGCTCGAAGCTTTCGATGTCCTGCCCGGACGGCATGCCGATGAAAGCCTGCTCGATGACCGGCTGGCTGGCGATGACGTTTTCGGAAAGGCAGGACTGGTCGAACGGCACCGAACGCGTGCCAATCATTTCGAGCCCTTCGCCGGCAAGGCTTTTTTCGAACAGGGCCCTGCACTTGGCCCTCAGCGCCTCGTCCTGGGGATAGAACAGCATCGCCACGGCATATTCGCCGGGGCCGGGCAGGTCGAAATCGACGACCTTCTTGAAAAACCTGTGCGGGATCTGCGCCAGAAGGCCGGCGCCGTCGCCCATGAGCGGATCAGCGCCAACCGCGCCGCGATGGGTGAGGTTGACCAGCATTTCGAGGCCTTTTTCGACGACCTCGTGCGATGCCACGTTCTTGATGTTGGCGATGAAGCCGACGCCGCAGGCATCGTGCTCCCGTGTCGGGTCGTAAAGACCCTTGGCCGCCGCGCGGCCGGTTTTGGCCTGCAGTTCCGCCGTGCTCGCAACCCTTGCGGACATGGTGTCGATCTGCCTGGTCATCGCCTTTTCCTCACTCCTTGCCGCCCCGCGGCGGAAACCCACCGTACATGCTTTTCCGTCGGGTCGACCGTCAACCGGTACGGCTCGAGGCGAAGCACGCCAATTCACTGGGAGCGGCACTGCATCCAAATGGCCGCCCATTCGGGCCCGCCGGCCCCGCCATCGGCCCGGTGCGCCGAAACGCCCGGTGCCCATCGCGCCGCGTCAGCCCGGGAGACGGGCCTTCGGCGGATCCTCGGACACCACTTTAGAGCATGAAGTCGCAAGCTAGAAGCGACATCGCGCCCCACTGGCCATTTGCGCCCGAGCAGCGGCGGAAACGCCACGTTTTCAGAGCTTTGCGCTGTGAGGCTTTCCCTTGGGGCTGTCCTTCAGTCGCAGCAAATGGACAATAGTCCTGTCCTAAATCCGACGGACACTGCCAGATTTTTTACCAAAGGGCAAGCGGAACCGGACGGCTGAGACAATGCGCGTCAGCAGGTGTTTGCCCGCTGCCGTGGCCGCCAGTCGCCGGCCCGGCGCCGGGCGGGGACGGAGGCACGGGGCCAAAACGAAACAGGCGCCCCGAGGGGCGCCTGTTTGAAGCTTCAACGAGGAATTGCCGTGCAAATGCCGTTAGTTGACCGACTTGTCCTCGATGATGGCGTCGGCGTTGCCGGAGTTGATCGCGATCTGGCGCGGCTTCTTGTTCTCGGGCACCTCGCGCTTCAATTCGAGATGCAGCAGGCCGTGCTCGAGGTCGGCATTCCTGACCTCGACGTGATCGCCGAGCTGGAACCTCAGCTCGAACGAGCGCTCGGCGATGCCGCGGTGCAGGAACGTGCGCTCCTCGGTCTCGGTCAGCGCCGCCTTGCCGCCCTTGATGGTCAGAAGGTTGTCGGCGGCCTCGACGGAAATGTCGCCCTTGGAGAAACCGGCGACGGCGACGGAAACGCGCCAGGCGTCGTCCGCCAGCCGCTCGATATTGTAGGGCGGGTAGGTCTTGGCTTCCTGGCTCGTGAGGCTGTCGAGACGGTCGAACAGGCGGTCGAAACCGACGGTGGAGCGATAGAAGGGGGAAAAATCGAAGGTTTGCATCTGACGATCTCCATTTGGACGAAAGCAGTGATGACGTTCCGGGGTCCGTCCACGGCTCCCTTAAAGGCGAGCCCTTCGAACCTCCGGCGTTCCCGGCACATTCCGGCGAACATCATAGATGTAGGAAGCGGATTTTTCGGTTTCAAGAGTGCCAAGGCGCCGGCGGCGGTCAGCTGCGTGCGCCGTTCTAGAAGCGCCGGGGGACACCGAAAGCCGTGGCGGTCGCACCGTCCATCCGCGCCAGCATGCCCCAGGTGCCCGGAGCGATGCTGCAGCCGGACGACGCCTTCCCTTCCGATTTGGTCGGGCAGGGAGAAATTGATCTCGGGCCCGACACAGAACAACAGGTCGGCCCGGTCGCCGGACAGCGTCTCCTATATCTTTTCGCTGGCGGCTTTGCCGGTGACAGAGGACAGGCCGACAGCATGGGCCGGCGAGACGCGCAGCATGTCGCCGAGCACGAAGCCGTCATAGCGGCCGACAATGCCGCCGTAAAACTCTGCGGACAGCTCGCCCTCGCTCGACCGTCCGGCCGTTCCCGCCTCGAAACCGAGGCCAAAACCGTCCGGTTCGGACAAGAGGAAATGCTGACAGCCGCCGCCGAGCATCAAATCGCTGTTGCGGGTGATGTTCCAGGGCTGAAGCCGATAGGAGACACCGGTGCCCTGATAGGCGCCGCCGATCACGAAGGCCGACTGGACGAGCACGGGAGCCGGCATGGCTTCGCCGGTCGACTGTACCTTGGCCGCGGTGGTCGCCAGCATCCAGTCCGCGCATGGCGGCGCGACCGATGCCCATCTCGCCAGTGCGGATGTCGTGTCGGAAAAAGGAATATTATGCGTTTTCAATAGGCTTGCTCGTCGTGTTCCGTCTCGCGGGCATTCCGCGAGAAGGTCCAACGAATGAACGACTACCTGGTTCCAAGCCGGCAAATATCCCATACGAAAGTGTGAACCGCAAATGAACATTCCGCTCCGTTCCAGTTCAGCATGGTTGCGGCATCGTTCGGATCGTGGAGTTCGAACCGAAAGCTCGCGACGGTTTCCTCCACCCGGGGCGGGCAGATTGGCCGCCCCTGAGCGGAACTCCGGATGCGCCACCCGCCCCCGCTCGTGCATCCGGCTGACCGAAGACCGGTCCGGCCCAAATCGGGCCTGGCCGGTCTTTGCTTGCGCATGGGCGAACGCTGCCGGTTGCCGGGTGCGACGGGACTGGATAGATTTCGGTTCGACCCTTTCCTTTCGGACATTGCCATGAACGAGGACAGCGCCTCATCCGGCTCGATCCTGTGCGAGACCCCTGCCAATCCCATTCCCGACGGCGCCCGCGCCGGCTTCTTTTTGACCAGTGACAAGGTCAAGCTGCGCTATGCCATCTGGCCGAAATCGGCGGGCGCCATGAAGGGTACGATCTGCCTGGTGCAGGGTCGGGCGGAGCCGATGGAAAAGTACTTCGAGACGATAGGCGATTTCCGCAAGCGCGGCTTTTGCGTCGCCATTTTCGATTGGCGCGGGCAGGGCGGTTCGCAGCGCCTGGTGAAGTCCCAGCACCTCGGCTATGTCGACACGTTCGAGGATTACTGGACCGACCTCAAGAGCTTCCATGCCGACATCCTGCTGCCGGACTGCCCGCCGCCCTTTTATCTGGTGGGGCATTCCATGGGCGGGCTCGTCGCGCTGATGGCGGCGGTCCGCGACCGATTGATGTTCGAGCGACTGTTCCTGACCGCGCCGATGCTCGCCATTCCGGGCCAGCCGCTGTCCATGTCCGGCATGGCCGTGGCGGCCGAGGCGCTGAGCTTTGCCGGGTTCGGCCAGTTCGCCATCGGACGGGCGGGCGACGGCCCGCCGAGCGAGACGCGCTTTCCCGGCAATCCGCTGACCTCCGATTTCCGCCGCTTCATGTATCTGGTCGATGCCGTCAAGGCGCGGCCCAGCCTCCTGATCGGCAAGCCGAGCATCAAATGGCTCGCGGCCGCCTTCCGGGCCATGGCGCGGGTCGCCCACCACGATTTCGCCGGGCGGGTGCGGGTGCCGGTGCTGATGCTCGCGGCGGCGCGCGACGAGATCGTCTCGGTTTCGGCCATCGAGCATCTCGGACTGGCGCTAAGGACCGGCCGGCACGCCGTGATCGCGGCGGCGCGGCATGAATTGTTCATGGAATCCGACGCCATCCGCGCCCAGGTCTTCGCCGCTTTCGACGCATTCATCACCGAGAAGACGGAGTAGGGGCTTCACCTCCCCCGGCGGGAGACACGGGGAAGCGCCAAGGGCGGCACCGCTTGGCCGGATGCGGACGACGATGCTTCAGCCCCTTTGCGACGAAGCGATCCTTTCAAGGGCCTTGTCGAGCAGTTCGGGCGTGGCCGCGGCGATGATGTCGCCGCCATTGTCGGCAGGGCCGCCATTCCAGGCGGCGATGGCGCCGCCCGCCTGTTCGATGATCGGGACGAGGGCGGCGATGTCGAAAGGGTGAAGGCCCGGCTCCATGACCAGATCGGCATGCCCGGCGGCGAGCATGCAATAGGCATAGCAATCGGCGCCGTGGCGGATAAGCAGGGCCTGCCGGGCGAGCGATTCCCAGGCGGCCTTCTGCGCCGGCGTCCGGAATAGGGTCTCGGCGGTGGTGAACAACCGCGCCGCGGCAATATCGGCGCAGCCGCTGGTGGCGAGCGCCTGCCGCTCCTCGCCGCGCCGCCATTCGGCACGGCCGGGCAGGCCGAGAAACACCTCGCCGGTGAAGGGCTGGCTCATGATGCCGGCCACCGCCTTGCCGGCATAGGTCACTCCGATCAGCGTGCCCCAGAGCGGCACGCCGGTGATGAACGAGCGCGTGCCGTCAACCGGGTCGATGACCCAGGCGAACAGACTGTCGGTCACCTTGTTTCCATGCTCCTCGCCGATGATGGCGTGACCGGGAAAATCGGTCTCGACAATGGCGCGGATGGCTCGTTCGGCCTCGGTATCGGCCTTCGTGACCGGGTCGAAGCCGGACGAGTACTTGTTGTCCACAGTTATTTTGGTGCGAAATCGCGGCAATGTTTCGTTGTCTGCAGCCCTGGCGGCGCGGAGTAACGTTACCGCAATCGCCTCCGGGTCGATCCCGGTTTCCCTATGAAATTGTTCATTGTTTTCAAACATCAGGATGACTTGCTCTTCTTTTTGTTTCTGCAGGCGGGCTTTGCGGTTTTACCGGAAACATGGGAACGACAGCTGGGCATTAACCGGACAGTAAGAGAATAGGAGTTTTCTGAAGACCGGCAATAGTATTGCCGAACGGAGTGATTTGGCTCACTCCATCTTTGCATGACGAAGACCGCCCGTTCGAGGCCTATCCTCCTGGTTCCGGTCTTCTGTTTCCTCCCTTGACTTCGGGCCGCATGTGCGGCCCGACTTTTTCCAGCGGTGCGGGCGGCGGGCTCGGCACGTCGCCTATTCGGCGGCAGCGGGCAGGATCTGGCCGACACTGAGATCGAGCGCCATAAGCGCCACGACCAGCCGGTTTACCACCGAAACGACGAGTTCGTATCCCTGATGGCGGGCGAGGGTGACCTCGTTCATGTAAAGATGCCGGCTGATCTCGACCTGCAGGGCATGGACGCCGCGTTGCGGCCGGCCGTAGGCGCGGGTGGTGTGCCCGCCGGCATAGGGCCGGTTGCGGGCGACCTTGAAGCCGGCGCCGGCGAACACCGCCTCGGCCGTATCGATAACGACGGAAGCGCAGGTCGTGCCGTAGCGGTCGCCCAGAACGATGTCGGGTGGAGTGCGGTCGCCGGCTCTTGTGAGCCGCGGCATGGAATGGCAGTCGATGAGCAGCGCCACGCCGAACTGGTCGAGCGTGTCGCTCAACAGGCGCTGCAGGGCGGTGTGATAGGGCTTGTAGATGCCCTCGATGCGCATCAGCGCATCCTCGAGCGTCAGCGAATCGCGATAAATCGGCTTGTTCTCGGCGACGACGCGGGCCAGCGTTCCGAGGCCGGCGACGACGCGCGGCGAGGCGGCGTTGCAGTGCTCGGGCAGGGCATCGCGAAACATGTTCGGGTCGAGCTCGTAGGGCTCGCGATTGACGTCGAGATAGGCGCGCGGGAAATGCGCCCTGAGCATGGGCGCGCCCATATGCGGGGCGCGGGCGAAGATTTCGTCGATGAAGGCGTCCTCGGACTGGCGGATCGACAGATGGTCGAGCCGGGTCATGGCGAGAAAGCGTGACGGGTAGTCGCGGCCGGAATGGGCGGAATTGATCACGACCGGCGCAACCTGCCGGCGCGGCCGGATGGTCTCGAAAGCGGGCCGGTCGACGTAATCGGATTTCAACGGGTTTTTGCCTCCGTGTCTGCCTCGTGGAGGCGAGTTTGCCTTGCGTCAGCAGTCTTGTCCACCGGCTCGGTCCGACAGAGTCAAATACGCGGCGCCACGGTCCGTCTCGGCGGCACGGGCCGTGATGATCGCGCAGCCGGAACGATGGCCGGGGTCGGCCGTGCCGCCGTCTTGGCCGAGACCCGCCCGTGAAGACGGCGCGGTTGCCACGTCGCAGCCTCCCCGCCCTTTCTTTGCACCCATTGCTGTGGCATCAGTGGCGAGCATAGGCTGGTTTGCAAAAAGGCATGTTCATGGCCATCCGAGTTCATCAGGGCGATCTGCCCGATCTTTCCCTCTATGGCCGCGAGGTTGCGGTCGACACCGAGACCATGGGTCTGGTGCCCGGACGCGACCGGCTCTGCGTCGTCCAATTGTCGCCGGGCGACGGCAGCGCCGATGTCGTCCAGATCGGCAAGGACCAGACGCGCGCGCCCAATCTCGAACACCTCCTGACCGACCCGGCCCGCACCAAGATCTTCCACTATGCGCGTTTCGACATCGCGGTCCTCAAGCAGCGTTTCGGCATCGAGGTCACGCCGCTCTACTGCACCAAGATCGCCTCGCGCCTGATCCGGACCTATACCGACCGGCATGGCCTCAAGGACCTGGCCCGCGAGCTGCTGGGGATCGACATGTCCAAGCAGCAGCAGAGTTCGGACTGGGGCGCCGAAAAACTCATCGATGCACAACTCGACTACGCCGCCGCCGACGTTTTGTACCTGCACGATCTCAAGCGCCATCTCGAGCGCATGCTCGAGCGCGAGGGTCGCAGCGAGCTGGCACAAAAATGCTTCGCCTTCCTGCCCGCGCGCGCCGAACTCGACCTTCTCGGCTGGCCCGAGACCGACATATTCGCCCATAGCTGAGGACAAAGCGCGTGACCGCCGAGTCCCTGGCCAATCCTGACGTCCGGGCCGGTCTTTATCGAAAGCTGAAGCGGCGCAACCGCCTTGTCGATGTCTTGCGCGTGCTGGTGCCGTTGGCCGGCGCGGCGCTTCTCGGCTTTCTTGTCGCCCAGATCATCATCGCCAACCTTGCCAAGGATTTCGGCATCACCGGCATCAGGCTCGAACGCGACCGGCTGCTGATCGAGACGCCGCAATATGAAGGCGTCATGGAAAACGGCACCCGCTACAAGCTCGTGGCCGACACGGCGAGTGCCCTGCTGTCGCGCTCGGACGTCATCGAACTGGGTAATGCCACCCTCGATCTCCTGCGCTCGGACGGCGTGGCGATCACCGTCACCACCGAACGCGCCTTTTACGACATTGTCAGCCAGACAGTGGAAATCCCCGAAGTCGCCCATGTCGTCGATTCGCGCCGAACCCGGGCCCGGCTTTACGACACCCATGTCGATTGGGCCGCCCAGACCGTCAATGCCCGTACCGGCGCCGAGGTCGTGTTCGCCGACGGCACCGAACTGACGGCCGCGACCCTGATGCTCTACAGCGCTGAGAACCGCTGGGACATGACCGGAGTGACCCTTGTCACCATGGGCGAGGGGGAAGGAACATGACGCGCGTCCTGGCGCTGGTCGCCGTTCTCGCCGCCCTCGCCGCAGCCATGCCGGCGCGCGCCCAGGAACAGGTCGAGATCACCGCCGACCGTTTCGTCATCGAGGAAAACGCCAATCTGGCGACGTTTTCGGGCAATGTCGTCATCGTGCAGGGCACGCTCACCGTGCATGCCGACACCGTGATCGTCCATTACGGCAGCGGAGGCGCCGCGGATATCGAGAATCTCGACGCGATCGGCAGTCTGGTGATCGACACCCCGACCCAGCATGTGACCGGCAACGAGGGCAGCTACGATCCGGAGACGCGGGTGATGATCGTGACCGGCGACGTCGTCTCCGAAAGCGAGTCCGGACGGGTGACCGGCAAGCGCATGCGCGTAGACTTCGAGGCCAACACCACCGAGTTCGAGACCGAGCAGGGCGGCCGCGTGACCGGCGTGTTCAATCCATGAGCGCCGCCGCCGGCTTCGACCAGACCGACTGGCTGGTGGCCCATTCCCTGGCCAAGAGCTTCGGGCGCCGCACTGTCGTGCACGATGTCGGCGTCGCCGTCAGGCGCGGCGAGGCCGTCGGCCTGCTCGGGCCGAACGGGGCCGGCAAGACCACGGTTTTCACCATCATCATGGGGCTTGTCCGCCCCGATAGCGGCGAGGTGCTGCTCGACGGGCGGCGCATCACGCGCCTGCCGCTGTTCCAGCGCGGCCGGCTCGGCATCGGCTATCTGCCGCAGGAGCCCTCGATCTTCCGCGGCCTGAGCGTCAAGGACAACATTCTCGCCGTGCTCGAGGGTCATATCCGCTCGCGCAAGGCGCGCCTGGCCCGGCTCGACGCCCTGCTCGAGGAGTTTTCCATCGATCATCTGCGCGATGCCAATGCCCTGGCGCTGTCGGGCGGCGAACGGCGGAGGGTCGAGATCGCCCGCGCCCTTGCCGCCGACCCGGTGTTCATGCTGCTCGACGAGCCCTTCGCCGGCATCGACCCGATCGCCGTCGCCGACATCAAGCAGCTCGTCAGGCAATTGACCCGGCGCGGCATCGGTGTGTTGATCACCGACCACAATGTCCGCGAAACCCTGCGCCTGGTCGATCGCGCCTATCTGATCTACGAGGGGCGGGTGATGATTCAGGGCAAGCCGGACACAATCGCCGGCGATCCGGAAGCCCGCCGCATTTACCTCGGCGAGGATTTCGAACTCTAGTGGCGCGCGTTCGGATTGAATCGCCGCGCCGCTCCGTCTGTTCGTGGCGGCATCGCCATTTGCGCAAAAAACCGGTTCCCGCTTTTGCGCGCGCCGCTCCGGGGCTCGCTGCCGGCCGCATTGGCCGATGAGCGGATAGTCCATAGCCCGTCGCAGCGGTCACGGCTCTGTTTCCAAACACGAATTGGTGACGGGATCCATATCTGGCATGGAACTTGTTTCCCAACTCGATTGCTGTAAGGTCTGGCTGTCAGGTCGTGTCGGGTTTTTTCGGATGGGCACGCCGTGCCTTGGCAGCGGGTAGCCCGCGGGCTGGGCTGGCAATCCGGGTCCGTTTCTTTCCGGCGCGCGCCGTGGAGCGCAACACGGGCTTATCAGCGGGTGGAAAACGCATGGCAATCGGGCCGCGCCTCGAGTTCAGGCAATCGCAGACCCTGTCGCTGACGCCGCAGCTGATGCAGTCGATCCGGCTGCTCCAGCTCAGCCATCTCGAGCTCAATGCCTTCGTCGAAGCCGAACTCGAGCGCAACCCGCTGCTCGAACGCGACGAGACCAGCGAAACCGATACGCCGGAGCCGGCCGAGGAGCGCGCGGCGGCCGGCGACGGCCTCGATGTCTACGAACAGGGCGAGTCGATCGGCACGGCCGAATCCATGGCCGAAGCGCTCGACAGCGAAGCCGCCGACATCTTTCCCGAACAGGTCGGAGCCGAACCCTCCGCCGAGACCGGCCGCATGATCTACGAAGGCGGTCCGTCGGGAGAGCAGCCCGACATCGATGCCTTTGTCGCCTCGGTCAAAAATCTTGCCGACCATCTGCACGATCAGATCGTCTACCTCCTGCGCGAGCCGGCCGACCGCCTGATCGCTACCCACCTGATCGAGAATCTCGACGAGGCCGGCTACCTGATCGCTGGCTGCGATGGCATCGCCGAGACCCTCGGCGTCGACGTGGCGCGCGTCGAAGCCGTGCTCGAGATCATCCAGACCTGCGAGCCGACCGGCGTCTTCGCCCGCAATCTCGCCGAATGCCTCGCCCTGCAGCTGCGCGAGCGCGACCGGCTCGATCCGTTCATGCAGCGGCTTCTGGCCCATCTCGATCTGGTCGCCAGCCACGATCTCGCCACCCTGATGCGCGTGGTCGAATGCGACCGCGAGGATCTTTCCGACATGCTGGCCGAACTGCGCGAACTCGATCCGCGTCCCGGCCGGGCCTTCGACGGCGCGCCGGTACAGACCATCGTGCCCGACGTCTTCGTGCGTCCCGGCCCGGACGGCGGCTGGGCCCTCGAACTCAATTCCGAGGTGCTGCCGCGGGTGCTGGTCAATCGCACCTATTATGCCAGCGTCGTCAAGAAGACCCACGGCGCCGCGGAAAAGGGCTTTCTGGTCGACTGCCTGCAGACCGCCAACTGGCTGACCCGCAGCCTCGACCAGCGCGCCCAGACTATTCTCAAGGTCGCCGCCGAAATCGTCCGGCAACAGGACGCGTTCCTTTTGCACGGCATTTCGTATCTGAGGCCGATGACGCTGAAAATGGTCGCAGAGCCGATCGAGATGCACGAATCGACCGTTTCCCGCGTCACCGCCAACAAATATCTGTCGACGCCGCGCGGTCTGTTCGAGATGAAATATTTCTTCACCACGGCTCTCGGTTCGCTGAGCGGCGCCGAGGATCATTCCGCCGCAGCCGTGCGCCACCTCATTCGCCAGATGATCGATGCCGAGGACGCCAAGGCGATCCTTTCCGACGACACCATCGCCGAACGGCTGAAAAACGATCGGGGCATCGACGTCGCCCGCCGCACCGTCGCCAAGTACAGGGAGGGCATGAACATTCCGTCCTCGGTGATCCGCCGCCGCCAGAAACGCGCCAAGCTGCAGCTGGCATGAATGCGCGCCGGAGCCGTGCAGCTCGGCTCGAAGATGCTTGCATTCGCATCCGCGACTGAATATGTGGTGCCCGCCGCAGGCACCGCCGACAGAAGCGAAACGAAATCGTCGGCATGTGCGTTTGTTCAAGGACAGGTGATCAGTGTTTTGATTAATTCGAAACCGGACCTGGGCTAGACTCGTTATCCCGGCGCCTGCCGCCGGACCCCGAAACGAACAGACAAGCAACGAGGGTGAGATGGTTGTACGTGTGACCGGCAAGAACATGGACGTGGGCGACTCGCTCCGCGCCAAGGCCGAAGAGGTGATCGAGGCGGCCGTCGTCAAGTATTTCGACGGCGGTTACGAAGGTCTTCTGACCATCGAACATGAGGGAACCGGCTTTTCGGCCGAGTGTATCCTGCATCTCGATTCAGGTGCCGACCTGCACGCCGGCGCCATTGCCGGCGATGCTACCGCGGCCTTCGAGGACATGGCCGGACACATCGAAAAGCGGCTGAGGCGCTACAAGCGCAAGCTCAAGAGCCATCGCCGCAAGGACGGTGCCGCCGCTCTCGCCGCCCAGTCCTATGTTCTGGCCTCGACCGACGAACACGACGAGCTCGCCGAGGACTATAGCCCGCCCATCATCGCCGAATCCACCGAGAACCTCGAACAGATGAGCATCGCCGAGGCGGTCATGGCGCTCGATCTGCGTCAATCCAGCGTTGTGGTATTTCGCCACGCTGGACATGGCGGCCTGAATGTGGTTTACCGCCGCCCCGACGGCAATATCGGCTGGATCGACCCAGCGCTGAACACCGACTAGGTTGGCCGAAACCCATTCCAAACGCATTGAAGGTTCTGATGGAACTGTCCGACATCCTCGCAAAGGAGTCTGTTATTGCTTGCGCCAAGGTGTCGAGCAAGAGGCAGCTTCTCCAGCTGCTGGCAGATCACGCGGCGGCGCCTGCCGATGCTTCGGCCCAGGACATTTTCGATACGCTTCTCGAGCGCGAGCAGCTCGGATCGACCGGCCTGGGTAACGGCATCGCCATTCCGCACGGCAAGATTGCCGGCCTTCACGGCGTGACGGCGGTCTTCGCCCGGCTCGACCGCGCCATCGATTTCGACGCGGTCGACGACCAGCCGGTCGATCTGGCCATCATGCTCCTGGCGCCGATGGGCTCGGGGGCCGACCATCTGAAGGCCCTGTCGCGCGTCGCGCGCGTCCTGCGCGACGACCGCGTGGTTGAGGAATTGCGCGACACCCGCGACGCCGGCAAGCTCTACGAGATACTGACGGCCCGCTACGAGGCCCACAACGCCGCGTGAGCGGCTTCGTCTCGCCCTATAGCGCGAGAACGTAGAGCCAGAACGACACGGTCACCACCGACAGCGCCGTGGTGATCAGGATCGAGCTCGCCGCCACCTCGACCGAGCGGTTGTAGCTCGTTGCGAACACATAGGCGTTGATGCCCGAGGGCATGGCGGAGGTGATCACCGCTATCTTGGCGATGTCGTGATCGACCCCGAGCACGACGGCCACGACGAAAAACACCAGCGCCGGCATGGCCATCAGCTTGATCAGGCTCATCGTCGCCGACAACAGCCAGTTGTCGCGCACGCGGTAATCATGCAGCGCGCCGCCGAGGCCGAACAGCGCCGTCGGCAGCACCGCCTGCGCCATCATGCGGGTGAACGCGTCGGCCGGCTCGATCAGCGCGATGCCGAAGAGATTGCCGAGCAGGCCGAGCGCAATGCCGATCAGCAGGGGATGGGTGAAGATCCGCCTGATCGCCAGGGCCGCGACATGGCCAGCGCCAGCGCCGTCGCGCCGCGAGATTTCCATGGCGATCAGGCTCACCGTCATCAGCGTCGGGGCATGGAAGCCGATGATCGAATACATCACCGGCAGCGCCTCGTCGCCATAGGCGCGCTGGACGATGGGCAGGCCGAGCAGCACCGTGTTGGAGAAATAGGCGCCGAAAGCCGAGGCAACCGCCTCGCCGGGCCGGTTCCGGAACAGGGCGCGGGCGATCACGATGGCGGAAACCAAAACGATCAGCGCGCTGAAATAGTAGCCGGCGATCATTTTCGGGTTGAACACGGCGGCGAAGTCGATGTCGAGCATTGCCCGGAACAAAAGGATCGGCACGGCGAAATTGTTGACGAAGGCGAGCAGCCCCGGAATGCCGGACCTGGGGCAGGCATTGAAATGCACCGCCAGATAGCCCGTCGTGACCAGGGCGAAAACCGGCGCGACGATGACGAGAATGGTCAGCATGTGAAGCGGCGCAAGGTGAAGGCCTTGCCAAAAGGGCAGAATTGGCACGCCAGGTCAATGTGGCGTTTCCATTGACCGGCCGCGCCCCTTGCCGCGACAGGGTGCGCATGACTAGCTATGGCCTCAATGGTCGCGCCGGGGCACTGTTCCGGCAGGCCTGCCGCCAATCCGGTTGTGGAGCAGACATGTCCGACAAGGTTTTCGATCTTTTCGTCATCGGCGGCGGCATCAATGGCAGCGGCATCGCCCGCGACGCCGCCGGGCGCGGCTATTCGGTCGTCCTCGCCGAAATGGGCGATCTGGCATCCGGCACCTCCTCGGCGGCGACCAAGCTCATTCACGGCGGGTTGCGCTATCTCGAATATTACGAGTTCGGGCTGGTGCGAAAGGCACTCGGCGAGCGCGAGGTTCTGTGGGCGCTGGCCCCGCATATCATCAAGCCGATCAGGTTCATCCTGCCCCATCACCGGGGCTTGCGGCCGGCATTGGTTCTGCGCGCCGGTCTTGCCATGTACGACCACATGGGCGGGCGCAAGCGCCTGCCGCCGACCCGGACGCTCGATTTGAGGCACGACCCGGCCGGCGTGCCGCTCAAGCCCGGTTTCGCGCTCGCCTTCGAGTTTTCCGACTGCTGGGTCGACGATGCGCGGCTGGTCGTGCTCAACGCCCGCGACGCCGCCGATCGCGGCGCCGACATCCGCACCCGCACCAGAGTGACCGGCGCTCGTCGCGACGGCGCCATCTGGCGGGTCGCGGTCGAGAACCAGCGCGATGGCGAGACGAGCGAGGTTGCGGCCCGCATGCTCGTCAACGCCGCCGGTCCCTGGGTCGACGCCGTCACCGCCAGCGTCAAGGGGCCGGAAGCGCCGCCCCGCGTCCGCCTCGTCAAGGGCAGCCATATCGTGGTCAGAAAGCTCTTCGACCACGACAAGAGCTATTTCTTCCAGAACGCCGATGGCCGCATCCTGTTCGCCCTTCCCTACGAGACCGATTTCACCCTGATCGGCACGACCGATCTCGACTATGAGGGCGATCCGTCCGAGGTGGCGATCACGGCCGACGAGATCAGCTATCTGATCGAGGCCGCCAACGCCTATTTTGCCGAACAGGTGACGCGCGACAGGGTGGTCTGGGCCTTTTCCGGCGTGCGCCCGCTTTTCGACGACGGCGCGTCCACGGCGCAAGAGGCGACACGGGACTATGTTCTCAAGCTGGAAAACACCGAAAGCGAAGCGCCCTGCCTCGTCGTCTATGGCGGCAAGCTGACGACCTATCGACGCCTGGCCGAGGAGGTGCTGAGCCGCATCGATTCCGCTCTCGGCCGCGCGACGACGCCCTGGACCGCCCGGACGCCGCTGCCGGGCGGCGATTTCGACGTCGATGGCGTTGAGCGCGAGGTACTGAAGCTCATGTCGGCGCATACCTATCTGCCGCCGGAAACGGCAAACCGCCTGATCGGGCTCTACGGCACCCGCGCCATGCGCGTGCTCGACGGCGCCACCAGCCGCGCCGATCTCGGCGAGGATTTCGGCGCTGGCTTGACCGAGAAGGAAGTGGCCTATCTGATCGAAAACGAGTGGGCCGAGACCGTCGAGGACATCATCTGGCGGCGGACCAAACTCGGTCTCAGGCTCGAGGGCCGCGACATCAGGGCGCTGGAGCGCTATCTCGCCACCTGGAATGATGTGGCGTCGGGGGAGGGGAAATAAATGAAGGACTTCGTTCTGGCCATCGATCAGGGCACGACGTCGAGCCGTGCCATCGTCTTCGATCAGACCGGCGGCATTCGCGGCATGGGGCAATATGAATTTGCCCAGCACTATCCGCAATCGGGCTGGGTCGAGCACGAGCCGGAGGACATCTGGCAATCCGTGCTCGCCGCTTGCCGCGACGCGCTCGAGCGGGCGGCAGTCCCGGCCGCCGACATCGCCGCTATCGGCATTGCCAACCAGCGCGAGACGGTGTTGCTCTGGGACCGCATCACCGGCCAGCCCGTTGCTCGCGCCATCGTCTGGCAGGACCGGCGCACGGCTCCCTTTTGCGACAAGCTGAGGCGCAAGGGCCACGAGAAAAGCTTCACGCGCCGTACCGGCCTGCTTGTCGATCCGTATTTTTCCGGCACCAAGCTCCGCTGGCTGCTCGACAACGTGCCAGGCGCCCGCGCGCGCGCCGAGCGCGGCGAACTGGCCTTCGGCACGGTCGACACCTTCCTGATCTGGCGGCTAACCGGCGGCAGGGTGCATGCCACCGACGCCACCAATGCCTCGCGTACGCTGATGTACAACATCGCCACCAATGACTGGGACGATACGCTTCTGGCCGTCCTCGGGGTGCCGCGCGTCCTTCTGCCAGAGGTCAAGGACTGCGCCGACGATTTCGGCATGACCTCGCCCGACATTCTCGGCGCCGCCATTCCGATCCGTGGCGTCGCCGGCGACCAGCAGGCCGCGACCATCGGCCAGGCCTGTTTCGCGCCGGGCATGATGAAGGCGACTTACGGGACCGGCTGTTTCGCCCTGATTAATACCGGCAAGAAAATGGTGCGGTCCAAAAACCGCCTTTTGACCACCATCGCCTATCGCCTCGATGGTGAGACGACCTATGCCCTCGAAGGCGCCATCTTCGTCGCCGGTGCCGCGGTGCAATGGCTGCGCGACGGTCTCGGCATCATCGGTTCGGCCGAGCAGAGCGGTCCGCTCGCCGAAGCGGCCGATCCCAGCCAGTCGGTTTACCTGGTGCCGGCTTTTGTCGGGCTCGGGGCGCCGTGGTGGGACGCCGAGGCGCGCGCCGCCCTGTTCGGCATGACGCGCAATACCGGCCCGAAGGAACTGGCCCGCGCCGCCCTCGAATCGGTCGCCTACCAGACCGCCGACCTGCTCGAGGCCATGCGCAAGGACTGGCGCAGCGATAGCGAAACGGTCCTGCGCGTCGATGGCGGCATGGTCGCCTCGGACTGGACCATGCAGTTTCTCGCCGACATGCTCGATGCGCCGGTCGACCGGCCCGCCGTGCTCGAAACGACGGCTCTCGGCGTCGCCTGGCTGGCCGGCCACAGGGTCGGCGCCTGGCCCGGCCGCGACACCTTCGCCGCCAACTGGTTGCTCGACCGGCAGTTCACCCCGCAAATGGGCGGGAAGGATCGCAAGAAGAAGTTCAAGGGCTGGCGCCAGGCCGTGAAGCGGGTGCTGAGCTGACGGGCGGAGACGCACGCCCTCTCCACCATGCTGCGCATGGTTCCCCTCCCCCGTGAACAGGGGAGGATGAAGAGTTGTGGCGCCCAATCCTCCCCTGCGCAGCGGGGGAGGGGACCGCCGGAACGGCGGTGGAGGGGGCAGCCAAACGCTCGTCACGTGCGCAAGACTTCCCCCCGACGCGACCGCCTCAGACCGGCATGGCCAGGAATTGTTCCGTCTCGCCGCCATAGATCGTCGCCCAGAACACCTTCCACCTGGTTTCGGGCCGCGAAACGACGGCAAAGCCGACCTCGGTGAAATAGGGATGCAGCATGGCGCGGCGGTGGCTCGGGGATTCGAGCCAGCCGGCGATGGCGTCTTCCAGCGTTGTCTGGCCGCCGGCGAGGTTTTCGGCCACCGCCTCGTGATAGCCGGCGGCGCTGACCCGCGATCTGAGGCTCTCGCCGAGTTCATGGGCGATCGAATCGGTGTTGGCCATCAGTTCTGCCTGCCTGAGCGCCGCCGCCTCGAGCCGCGTGTCGTAATGCAGCGGCTTGACGCCGTTGGCGACGCGCGTCTCGTTGATCTTTTTGAGGAACAGCTCGCGCGTCGTCGCGGCGGGCCCCGTGGCGCCCTGGGGCACGAAACTCGAACACGCGGACAGGGCCGCGGCCGCCAGACCGCCGGCAAGCACGAACCGCCGCCGCATCATGCCCGGAGCGCCTCGGCGCGCGCGGTGATCCGGCCGGCGCCGGCACCGGCGCACGGAGACCAAGCCTCAGTGCCGCGACGGCTTGCTGCCGGCATCGCCGGGATGCGACTGGGTTTCCGGCTGCTGCTTGAGAGTGTCGTCGGGTGCGGCATCCATCTCCTCGGGCGGCACGACGTGGACATTGATGCCGATGACGCGCCAGTTGCCGTCCTCGTCCGCGAAGAAGCTGAGTTCGTAGGTGACATAGCTCGGTTCTGTCTCGAAATAACCCGCAAGCTGAAGATAGCCGTCGGCATCGATAACCGGCGCCGGGTCCTCGATGGGCGGAAAGGCGACGATGGCCGAAAGGTCGATGGCCTCGTCGCGGAAGACCTTGAAGACATCGGACAGGGCCTCGGGCGGAAATTGCTCGGAGAAGGGTGCGGCCGCCAGCGCGTCGAACACTTCGTAATTGTCGGTCAGATTGGCGTCGTTGAAGGTCATCAGCGTCGCCTTGGTCATGACCTCGCGCACCGTGGCGTTTGGCATCGCCTGCGCAAACGCGGCAGTGGTGACGAGCGCACCGGCCAGAAACGTAAGAATTGCAAGCTTGCGCATGAAACGCACCTCCCCATGCTCGCCGGCGCTGGTCCGCGCGCCTTGCGCGGACTTATGGCCATATTCGGCGACCGGCCCGCCGGGCGCCGATGCAGCGAACGGCAACGCAGGGGCGGAGACAAGCCGACCTACGTTGCGGTTCTTCAAGCTAGGTGTATCGCGAATGCCGGCTAAAAGAAAAGGCCGTCCCGGACGGAACGGCCTGGGTTGTGCACGAGTACCTGCGCTCCGGGTCATCTCACGTTTTGATGGAGTTAAAACGATGACCTAAGCCTTTAAGTGGTCGCATGTCCGAACCGGAAAAGTGGAATCCGCTTTTGATGAACATGCTCTAGTAGCGGAAGTTGAGGCCGACCTTGACGGTGTGGCTGGATGGGGAGACCGTGGTCGCCGTCGACGCCAGGGTGCCAGCCGGCGCGATCTGGTCGCCGAAATGCGAATAGGCGTATTCGGTCTTGGCGCTCAGCTGCTCGGTGATAGCCGCCTCGAGGCCGCCGCCCACGGTCCAGCCGAAATAGGTGGCCGAATGCGTGCCGGTTGTGCCACCGGGCGCCGGTGCGACATTGGTGTTGATGCCGGCAACGGCGAGGCCGCCCGTGGCATAGACCAGCACCGGATCGAAGGCATAACCGGCGCGGGCGCGCAGCGAGCCGTTCCAGTCGAAGTCGGCGCCGCAGGTAGCCGCGCCGCAAGTAGCGCTGCCCGACTGGCCATTCCACGCGAGATCGCTTTCGACACCGTAAACGAACTGGTCGTATTGCATGTTGCCACCGACTGTCACGCCGCCGAGCAGGCCATTGGTGGGAATGCCGGCCGACTGCCCGCCGCTGAGCGTGGTGTCGCCGAAGCCGTAACCTCCGAGAACGCCGGCATAAAAGCCGGTCCAGTCGAGGACGGGATCGGCATAGACCGGGGCGTCGGGCACTTCGGCTTGAGGGGTGAAGACGGAAAGATCGGCGCCGAGGGCGGAACTGGCGAACAGGGCGCCGAGGGCAAAACCGGCAAAATAGCGTTTCATGAAAAAATCCTCCGTAGCGAACGACGCTGACCGTGCAATGCGGCGGCGGCGTGTTCGTTCCAGAGGATGCCTATGCGAATCGCAACTGATTCCGCACGTGTGCGGAATATGCAACAAACCGGCCTGGGGCAGCGCGCAAATGACCGGCCCCGGCTCTGCCAGGGTGCTTCAGCGACCGCGACGGAACGGAGCTGCGTTCCGATTGCACCGGAACGCCGTCCGGCCTCAGCCGAGCTTGTAGGCCGTCTTGGCCGCCTCGTAGGCGAGATGGCGCGCCAGGTCAGCTGCCGCGTCCTCGCCGAGCCGCCGTTCCGCCACCAGGCCGGCGAGGAAGCCCGCGACCTCGCGCCGCCATACGTCGTGCCGGGCCGGGATCGACAAAAGCGCCCGCGTATCGTCGTTGAAGCCGGCGAGATTGTAGAACCCGGCCGATTCGTGGACGCGGTCGAGATAGCGGCGGATGCCGCCGGGGCTGTCGTGGAACCACCAGGGCGGCCCGATCATCAGCGACGGCCAGTAGCCGGCCATCGGCGCCAGCTCGCGCGCATAGACGTCCTCGTCGAGCGTGAACATGATGATCCGAAGATTGGGCTCGTTGCCATATTTGCCGAGCAGCGGCGCCAGCGCGTGTACCCAGTCCGATGCCATCGGAATGTCGGCGCCCTTGTCGGCGCCGCGTTCGCGGAACAGGAGCGGATCGGTGTTGCGGTTCGAGCCGGCATGGATCTGCATGACCATGCCGTCCTCGACCGACAAGGCGGCCATTTCGGTGAGCATCTGGGCGCGGAATAGCTCCGCCCCGGCGGCGTCGATCCGGCCGCATAGCGCGTCGTCGAGCAACTTCTGGCGTTCGAGCACCGGCAGGTTGGCGGACTGTGGCGTCGGCACGCCATGATCGGTTGCAACGGCGCCGTATTCGCGGAAGAAGGCCCGGCGGCTGCGGTGGGCGTTGATCAGCCCGGCCCAGTTCGACGTGTCCTCGCCGGTCAGGGCGCCGAAGGCGGCGATGCGCTCGGCAAAGCCCGGCTTATCCGGATCGGTGACGTCGTCGGGCCGGTAGGTGGTGCGGATGCGCCCGATCAGCCCCTTGCGCTTGAGCACCTTGTGATGCGCCAACGCATCGAGGGCGAATTCGGTGGTGGCGATGGCTTCGACCCTGGCCTTGTCGAGAATGGCCAGCGGCAAAAGCTCCGGCGTCTTCAGCGCTCTGTCGATCGTATCGTAGATCTCGTCGGCCGTGTCGGGCCCGAGCGGGGTATCGATGCCGAACATGAAGCTGAGCGAATGGTCGATCCAGGTCCTGGACGGCGTGGCGGCGAACAGATGGAAGTTGTCCGCGAACAGGCGCCAGGCCTCGCGCCCCTCGGCCACGGGCTTGCCGTCGCTGCGCGGCACGCCGAGCGCATCGTAGCTGATCCCCTGCGAGCGCAGCATGCGGAGCACGTAATGGTCCGGCGTCAGGAACAGCGAGGCCGGGTCGGCGAACGGCTCGTTGTCGGCCAGCCATTGCGGCACCACATGGCCATGCGGGCTGATGATCGGCAGATCGGCGACCGAGGCGTAAAGCGCACGGGCGATGGAGAGCTGCGGCTCGTTGGCCGGCAGCAGGCGGTCTGGGTGCAGATGCATGTTGTCTCCCCGTGGGTCAGGGTTGGGATCAGCCGGGGCGCGCCCGGCCCTGAGGCTAGGCCCTGGTTAACCCCAATGTCGGATGGGCGAAAGCGTGCATGATGCCGCGCAATTCGGCAAGACCGCGCAGTCGGCCGATGGTCGGATAGCCCGGTTGTGCCTTGCGGCCGAGATCATCGAGAATGTCCTGGCCGTGGTCGGGGCGCATGGGGATCTGATGGTCGCGGCGGCCCTCTGCCTTGCGGCGGGCTTCCTCGTTCAGCACCTCGGCAACCAGCGCTACCATGTCGGTGTCGCCATTGAGATGCTCGGCCTCGTAGAACGAGCCGATAAGGGCGTCGGACTCGCGCTTGACATTGCGCAGGTGGACGAAATGCACGCGATCGCCGAGGCGTTTCATCATGCCGGGCAGGTCGTTGTCGGGCCGCGAGCCCAGCGAACCCGAGCACAGGGTAATGCCGTTGGCGTTGATGTCGACGGCCTTCATCATCCACGCATAGTCGGCTTCGGTCGACATGACGCGCGGCAGGCCGAGCAGGGCGAACGGCGGATCGTCGGGATGGCAGCACAGGCGCTGGCCATTCTTTTCGGCGTGCGGCGACACGTCCTCGAGAAAGGCGACGAAATTGGATCGAAGCTGGTCGGCGCTGATATTGTCGTATTCGGAAAGATGCGCCCTGACGCCGTCGAGCGTCATCGTCTCCGCCGCGCCTGGCAGGCCGAAGACGATGTTGCCGGAAAGGGCGGATTTGCGCGCGTCGCTCATTTCGGCGAAGCGCCGTTCCGCCGCCGAGACGACATCGGCCGGGAAATCCTCGCGCGCCCCGGCGCGTTCGAGAATGAAGATGTCGAAGGCGGCAAAATCGACATAGTCGAACCGCATGCAGGTGCCGCCGTGGCGGAGCTTGTGGTTGAGATCGGTGCGCGTCCAGTCGAGCACCGGCATGAAATTGTAGCAGATCGTCTCGATGCCGGCCGCGGCCAGGTTGTCGAGGCTTTCCCTGTAGTGGGCGAGGTGCTGGCGCCAGTCGCCCTTCTGCTTCTTGATGTCCTCGGAAACCGGCAGGCTTTCGACGACCTCCCATTCGATGCCGGAGGGCGATCCGTCCTTCATGACCCGCAATTGCTGCTGGCGCGTCGCGATTTCCACTGGCGTCCACACGGCACCGGTCGGAACATGATGCAGCGCGGTGACGACACCTTCGACGCCCGCCTGCACCATGTCGTCAATGCTCGCCAGGTCCCTGGGACCGAACCACCGCCATGTCTGTCTCATATTTCCCTCGTTGATCGCCTCTCCGGTTTTGCTGCCGACCGGAGCACACTGCCTTTTGACGGATTCCAAACCCGTGTCCAGACCCCATCTGGTCGCGCCCACCGCATTCCAGCGCAGCGCGCATTCAAGCTGGTTCGCCGCGCCGATTCGTCGATTTGTGGCCGAATCGGTTTTCGCGAGAAGCCGGGTTTCACTTTGCCGCCCGATGTTCTAGTTGCCGAAGGCCAGCCGCGGCAGGAAAAGGACCAGATCGGGCATGAACAGCAGGAACACGATAAGGGCGATGATGGTGCCGAGGAACGGCAGCGCCTCGATCGTGTAGTCCTCGACCTTGACGTTCATCAGCGAGCACACGGTGAACATGGCGACGCCAACCGGCGGGGTCATGCCTCCCAGGGTGACGATCGACATCATCAGGATGCCGAAATGCACCGGATCGATGCCGATCTGGCTGATGATCGGCACGAAGATGGGCGTGAGCAGCAACACGAGCACCGTGGCCTCGATGAAGCAGCCGGCGATCAGCAGGAAGACGAGGATGACGAGCACGATCATGTGCGGCTCGGTGATACCGGTCAGCATCCAGGTCGAGATGTTCTGGGGCACCTGCAGGAAGATGATGGCAAAGCCCACCATGCCGGACATCAAAATGATCAGCATGATCAGGCCGATGTCGGAAACAGCGTGGCCAAAGGCGCGGGTCAGCTTCTCCCAGTTCAGCTCGCGATGGGCGAGAAAGCCGACGACGACGGCATAGACCACGGCGAAGGCGCCGACCTCGGAGGGCGTGAAAATGCCGCCGCGGATGGTCAGGACCAGGGCGATGGGAAAAAGGATGGCCCACTTGGCCTGCCAGAAGGCGATGCCGAGCGCCTTGAATGTCGGCCGCTCGGTATTGGCGACGACGTATTTGCGCTGGCGGGCGATCAGATAGGCGGTGACCATCAGCGCCAGCATCATCATAAGGCCCGGGATGATGCCGGCCAGGAACAATTGCCCGATCGAGACATTGCCGACATAGCCGTAAAGGATGAGGCCGATCGAGGGCGGTATCGTCGCCGTGATCAGCGAACCGACGGCGATCACGGCGGCCGAATAGCCCTTGCCATATCCCTTGGCGATCATCGACGGCCCGAGGATGCGTGCTTCCATGGCACTGTCGGCGACGGCGGAACCGGAGACGCCGCCCATCAGGGTGGCGAGAACGATGGCGACCTGGGCGAGGCCGCCGGCCATCCAGCCGACCGCGACATAGGAGAACTTGAACAGCCGGTCGGTAATCCCGCTCTCGTTCATCAGGTGGCCGGCCAGAACGAAGAACGGCACGGCCAGGAGCGGAAAGCTCTGGCTCATGGTGGCGATCTTCTGCACGCCGATCGAGATCGGCATCAGCGGCTCGGTCATGAAGAACAGGAAGCCCGACATGCCGATGGCGAAGGCCACGGGCAGTCCGAGCAGCATCAGAACGAAAAAGACGGTGGTGATGAGGGCCATGGCCTATTTCTCCCCGGCCAGCGCGGCAGCTTCGGCTTCCGAACGCGAATAGACGAGCGCGCCGTCCTTGCCATGCGCCTTGACGGCTTTCACCATGTTGAAGACCAGGGCGATGGCGAGCATGACGCAGCCGACGGGCACCGCGATGGTCACCCAGAAATAGGAAAGGCCGCTATCGCCCATCTGGCGCTGAATGTTGGACAGGGCCAACCGTGCGCCCTCGTAGGACAGGAGGGCGAGAAAAACCAGGGTGAGTGCCGACAGGGCCATCTCAAGCATAAAGCGCAGCCTGAAAGGCAGATGGCGGACGATCAGGTCGATCCCGAGATGCGCCTTGTCGCGCATGGCGCGGACGGCGCCGAAAAAGCACAGCCAGATGAACAGCAATTGCGCCATGTCGATGGACCAGATCACCGGGTGATCGAGCGTGCGCATGAGGGCGGACACGAAGACGAGCAGGACGATGGCGGCGAGCAGGGACGCGGCGACGGCGAACTCCACCCGGGCGATGAGTTGGCGCATGAGCTTGGCTCCACGGGATGTGGGAACGGGCGCCCCCATGCGGGAGCGCCCAGTTCTACGCATTGGTCGACGGTCCTAGTTGGCGGCGATCGCCTGGAGTTCGTCGCGCAGGGCGCCATAGCCGAGCTTGTCGTAGACGCCGGCGGTGGCTTCGCGGAAGATCGCCAGATCGGGGGTCGTCACGTCCATCCCCTGGGCCTTGAAGTCGGCTTCGAGCTGGTCGAGCGAGGCCTCGGTGCCGCGAGAGGCGATGTCACCGGCCTCGAGCGCTTCTTCGCGCAGGATGGTCTTGAGATCCTCGGGCAGCGTGTCGAACCACGGACCGGAGGTCACCAGGCCGGTGATCAGGCTGATATGGCCGGTCTTGGTGATGTACTGGGTGACTTCGTAGAGCTTGGACCCGAAGGCGGCGGGGAACTGGACCTCGGCCGCGTCGAGCACGTTCTGCTGCAGGGCGGGATAGACCTCGGAATAGGGCATCGGGGTCGGGGTGGCGCCCATTGCGGCGACCGTCTCGAGCCAGACCGGCGCGCCCGGGGTGCGCATGCGGACGCCCGCGAGGTCGGCCGGCGTGGCGACGGGCTTCTTGGTGAACAGTTCGCGTTCGCCCTGCCACCAGTTGAAGCTCAATACCTGAAGCTGGCCTTCGTCGTGGAGCTTTGTGACCCAGGTCTCGAACAGATCGGAGGTGACGACCTTGCGGATGCCGTCATAGCCGGAGGCAAGATAGGGCGCGCCGAGCACGCCGAACTCGTTGACATAATTGGCAAGACGGCCGCCATCGACGACGACCGCGACCGGGGCGCCGGCCTTGGCCTGCTCGAGCACGTCCTCGTCCGGACCGAGTTGCGAATTGGGGAACAGCTTGACTTCCATGCGGCCGCCGGATGCCTCGGCGACGTTGGCCTGAAGGGCTTCGAGGCCCTTGTAGAGCGGATCGGTCACCGCCAGGGCGGTGTTGACGCTGAGCGTGTAGTCGGCTGCCAGCGCCGGGGCGCCGAGGGTCAGTGCGACAAGGCTGGTTGCCAGAACAGTGGCGATGGATTGCTTTTTCATGATCATTCCTCCCAAGATCACGGCGCGCAGGGCATTGCCGCGATTGCAGATAGACTAGTATGGTAGTATGTTGGTGTCAACATGAACGAACATTTTCAACTCGGCACGCTCGATGACGGCGCTTCCGGCTCGCGGCCGGCCACGATCGGCAACCGCGTATTCGAGGCGCTGCGGCTGGCGATCGTCCAGCTGCAATTGAGGCCGGGCAATATCCTTTCGGAGGCGGAAGTCGCCAAGCAGCTTGGCGTTTCCCGCCAGCCGGTGCGCGAGGCCTTCATCAAGCTCGCCGAAATCGGGCTGGTCGAGGTCAAGCCGCAGCGCGGCACTCTCGTCAAGCTGATATCCCGGCGCGAGGTCGAGAACGCACGCTTCATCCGCGAGGCCATCGAGGTCGCCGTCGTGCGACGGGCCTGCGCCGAGGCCGGCGACGCCGACATCGCCGTGATGCGAGACGTTGTGGCGCGGCAGAAACTGGTCAGCGTTACCGGCGATCTCGCCGGGTTCCTGAGGCTCGACGAGGCCCTGCACCAGTCGATCGCCCGCTCGGTCGATTGCGAGCCGGCCTGGCGGCTTCTGGAAAACCTCAAGGCCCAGATGGATCGGGTGCGATACCTGTCGCTGCCGCATGAGACCCCGATCGACACCCTGATCGCCCAGCACGATGCCATTGTCGAAGCGATCGCCGAACGCGATGCCGATCGCGCCGAAGCGCGGATGCGCGAGCACTTGAGCGAAATCCTCAAATCACTGCCCAGGATCGCCGCCATCCAGTCCGAGATGTTCTCCGAGTAGGGCTTTGGGTCGTGCGCTGCAACCGTGCCGGGCCGGCGCCGATCAAGGCGTTGTCCGGGGCGCCAATGGCCGGATCGCTCGGCAACGGCTTCATTCTCATTTGAATCAATTCGCCATGGCGGCGAAAAGTCTCGAACAAAACCTTTGCGCTAGTCTGGCTCCATCGCAAGCGAATGCGAGCGGGGACGAGGCGAGGCAATCCGGAAGAGGAGGTTTCCGGTTTCGAGCGTGACCGAGACGAGGAGGTTCCCGAGCGCATGAATACTGCCGCACTGGCCACCAGGTCATGCTCACCCTTTCCGGGGCGCTCCAACGGCTTAGGCCGCGGCGCACCCCATAGACGAATTCGCCTTCCCCTGTCCTTGCCCCATCTGGCTCGGGACCGCGAATAAACCGGATCTTCCGGTTCTTGACCTTCGAAACGCACGCATGCCACTCGCGCCCCGCCCCCCCGCGGGGCGCTTTTTTTAAGGCGAGTCCGGAGAGCCTAGTTGTCGCCCATCTTCAGCGCCTGGATAAAGGCTTCCTGCGGGATTTCGACCTTGCCGAACTGGCGCATCTTCTTCTTGCCCTTCTTCTGGGCCTCGAGAAGCTTGCGCTTTCGGGTGATGTCGCCGCCATAGCATTTGGCGGTCACGTCTTTCCTCAGGGCGGAAATGGTCTCGCGGGCGACGATGCGTCCGCCGATGGCGGCCTGGATCGGAATCTTGAACAGGTGCTGCGGGATCAGCTCCTTGAGCTTTTCACAGAGCACGCGCCCGCGCGCCTCGGCGGCGGAGCGGTGCACCAGCATCGAGAGGGCGTCGACCGGCTCGTCGTTGACCAGAATCCCCAACTTGACCAGATCGCCTTGCCGCCGGTCCTCGAGCGTGTAGTCGAAGCTGGCATAGCCCTTGGAAACCGATTTCAGCCGGTCGTAAAAATCGAACACCACCTCGTTGAGTGGCAGCTGGTATTCGAGCATGGCGCGCGAGCCGACATAGGTGAGGTTCACCTGGATGCCGCGTCGATCCTGGCAGAGCTTGAGGATGGCGCCGAGATAGTCGTCTGGCGTCAGAATCGTCGCTTTGATCCACGGCTCGCGGATTTCCTTGATCCGGACCTCTTCGGGCATGTCGGCCGGATTGTGCAATTCCTTGACGGCGCCGTCGGTCGTGACGATCTCGTAGACCACCGAGGGGGCGGTGGCGATGAGGTCGAGATCGAACTCGCGCGTCAGCCGTTCCTGGATGATCTCGAGGTGCAACAGGCCGAGAAAACCGCAGCGGAAGCCGAAACCAAGCGCGGCACTGGTTTCCATCTCGTACGAAAAGCTCGAATCGTTGAGCCTCAGCCTGCCCATCGCCGCCCGCAAATCCTCGAAATCGGCGGCATCGACGGGAAACAGGCCGCAAAAGACAACAGGCTGCGCCGGGCGGAACCCGGCCAAGGGCTTGCTGGCCGGCTTCTTGTCGTCGGTGATGGTGTCGCCGACATTGGTGTCGGCCACTTCCTTGATCGAGGCAGTGAAAAAGCCGATCTCGCCCGGCCCGAGTTCGCCGGTATCGACGAGCTTGGGGGTGAACACGCCGACCCGGTCGAGTTCGTAGGCGGCGCCGGTCGCCATCATGCGGATTTTCTGACGCTTCCTGATGCGGCCGTCGACGACGCGGATGAGAACGACGACGCCGAGATAGGCATCGTACCAGCTGTCGACCAGAAGCGCCTTCAAGGGTGCGTTCTCGTCGCCCCTTGGAGGCGGCAGACGGTGGACGATCGCTTCGAGGACCTCCTCGATACCGATGCCGGTCTTGGCCGAGATCTCGAGCGCATTCGAGGCATCCAGCCCGATCACGTCCTCGATCTGTTGCCTGACGCGCTCGACATCGGCCGCCGGCAGATCGACCTTGTTGAGCACCGGAACGATCTCGTGATCGACGTCGATGGCGTGATAGACATTGGCAAGGGTCTGCGCCTCGACGCCCTGGGAGGCGTCGACCACGAGCAGCGAGCCCTCGCAGGCGGCGAGTGAGCGGTTGACCTCGTAGGCGAAATCGACATGGCCGGGCGTGTCGATGAGGTTGAGCTCATAGAGCTCGCCATTTCTGGCGGTGTAGTTGAGCCTTACCGTCTGCGCCTTGATGGTGATGCCGCGCTCGCGCTCGATATCCATCGAATCGAGCACCTGTTCCTTCATCTCTCTGAGATCGAGTCCGCCGGTCATCTGGATGAGCCGGTCGGCCAGCGTCGACTTGCCGTGATCGATATGGGCAATGATCGAGAAATTGCGGATGTGGTCGAGCGATGTGGACATGGTGCGCGCATTTAGCAGGATCGCAGGCGGGCGCAAAGATCATTCGTACCGAAGTGCGGAAACCGCAGCGCCATGGTACTCCTGGGCCGTTCGTGCGTTTGTCCGACACTGGTACAAGGAGCGGGTTCAATCGCGACAACGACGCACGTCATCGCCATCGCCATTGCCGCAGCGGCGCTGCTGGCGGCGGCGGTCCAGGCATCGGCGCAGCACGATGCCGGTTTTTTCCTGCCGCAACCGCGCCTGGAAGCCGACACAGCGGGCCTCGAATCGTCGACGCCGGCCGCGCCACCGCTGCCAAGGCCGCGTCCGCCGCGGGTGCCGGAGCCGCTCGAGAACCAAGTGTCTCCGGCGGAAACCGAATCTCTGGACACGCCGCCGCGCCTCTACCAGACCGCCTGTCCCGCCCTTATCGACGGCACCATCGTGGCCAAGATGCTCCCGCCGATCGACGACGGCATCTGCCAGGTCCGTTCACCGCTGTTGGTGTCGGCCGTGAATATTGGTGGGCGGGAAGTGACACTATCGACCCCGACCATCACCACATGCGGCATGGCCGGCCAACTCGCCCGATGGGCCGGCCGCTTCGACGCCTATGCCGCTGTCGTGTTCCGATCGTACTTGACGAGCCTGCTCGCCGGCACCGGCTATGACTGCCGCCCGCGCAACAATCTGGAAAGCGGCGATGTCTCCGAGCACGGCTTCGCCAACGCCCTCGACATAGCCGGCTTCGTGCTCGAAAGCGGCACGCGCGTGTCGCTGCCGGAGGATTGGTCAGGCGACGACCCTGAGGCGGCGGCGATGCGCTACGCCCACGCCTCCGCCTGCGGTCTGTTCACCACGGTGCTTGGCCCGGGGGCAAACGCCCTGCATGACGACCACCTGCATCTCGATCTCGGCTGCCATGGGCAGAGCTGCACACACAGGCTGTGCGAATGAATCGGTACTAGGCTTCCGGCACGTCCCAGTCTGGCGGCGGCACGTCGCGCCGCCAAAGCGTCCGCACGCCGTTCGCCCGTCAGGTCTCAGGCGCGGCCGTTTCGATCCTCCTTCGGTGCGTGCCAGGGCGGCAGATCGGCAAGTTCGTCGGGCGTAAGCCGGGCCAGCGGGTCCTTGGGAACCTCGTCCCGATCGGAGAAACGCCCGAGCAACAGGCAGAGGAGCATATACATTTCTTCGTATCCTCTTTGGGTCCATGCTCGCATAATCGGCAGTATTCAGCGCTTTTCAATCGACAGCTTCTGGGTGCCCGTATAGATTTTCTATATGAGCACACCATTCCCCATCCCGTTCAACGCCTTGAGGGCGATCGAAATCACCGCCCGGGCCGGTGCGCTCGGGCCGGCGGCGGCGGAACTCGGGGTGACGCCGGGGGCGGTCAGCCAACATATCAGGCGGGCGGAGGAGCGGCTGGGGCTGATGCTGTTCGAGCGTACGCCGCGTGGCCTCATTGCGACGCCCGAACTCGAGGGCGTGCTGCCGCAATTGCGGGCCGGCTTCCAGGCGTTGATTGAGGCGAGTGCCGGGTTGAAGGCGATCGAAGACAGGGTGCTCAACGTGACGACGGGCAATGTCTTTGCTTCGCGCTGGCTGGTGTGGCGAATTGCCAAATTCGCCGCACGCCACCCCGAAATCGAGTTCAGGCTGTGCGTGACCGGCGACATGCTCGATCTGGCACGCGGCGACATCGATTGCGGCATCCGTTTCGGAAGCGGCACCTGGTCGGGCGTCAAGGCGGAAAAGATCGGCGGAACCACCTACCAGCCGGTCTGCTCGCCGCTTCTGGCCAAAAGACTCAGGAACCCGGCCGATCTTGCCCATGTGCCGGTGATCCGCGACGAAGCAAGCGCACTCGACTGGCGGGCCTGGTGGCGGGCAGCGGGGATCGCTGACCCGCCGCGTGTTTCCGGGCCGGTCTATTCCGATCCGGCGCTGGCTTTCGACGCGGCGGTCTCCAATCAGGGCGTGTTGCTGGCGGTCGACATGATGAGTGCCGATTCGGTAAGCGACGGACGGCTGGTGCGCCCCTTCGATCTGCCCGTCGACAGCGGCATCGGCTATTGGCTGGTTACCGCCGAGGGTCGAAGCCTGCCCAAAAAGGTTCGCGCCCTGCGCGACTGGCTGGAAACCGAAGTGCCAGCCTCGGCCTGCGGTTATGTCGGGCAATTGCAGGCCGGCGAGCTGCGGCTCGCAACGTCTCCCGTTTCCGGTTGATCGGGGCTGGCGCGGCCGAGGGACAGTCCGCGCTCACGCCTCCGGCACGTCCCAGTCGGGCGGCGGCACGTCGCGCCGGCGGAAGCGGAAGAGCAGCGAGACGATGACGCCGACGGCGAGGGCGAGCGTCAGGTCGGCGAAAACGGTCAGCACCAGCGTTAAAAGGATCACCGTGGCGTTGGGGCCGCTGCGTTCGAGATCGTCGGCGAGCTTGTGCGGCTCGCTCATCGTCCAGGCGGCGATCAGCAGCACCGAAGCGAGCGCCGGCAGCGGCAGATAGCCGATCAGCGGCGCCGCGAAGATGAGAAACAGCAAGACGAACGCGGCGTGGCTGATGCCCGCCACCGGCGTCTTGCCGCCGGCGCGGATATTGGTGGCGGTGCGGGCGATGGCACCGGTGGCCGGCAGGCCGCCCATCAGCGCCGAGCCGAGATTGGCGATGCCCTGGCCGAGGATTTCGGTATTCGAGCGGTGGCTGGAGCCGGTCATCTTGTCGGCGACCATGGCCGACAGCAGTGATTCGATACCGGCCAGAAAGGCAATGACCAGCGCCGACGGCAGAAGATCGACGACCTTGGCATAACTGAGATCTGGCAGGTGCGGCGGCTTGAGTTCGAAGACGAGCGGACCGAAGCGCGAGGCGATGGTCTCGACCGGCAGGTGAAACACCTCTACGACCGCCGCCGCCACGACGACGGCAATGACGAGGCCGGGAAAGCGGGTGCTCCACATGCGGATGGCGATGATGATCGCCAGCGATCCGAGCGCCACCAGCAGCGCCGCCGGCGTGAAGCTATCGCGTATCTCCCAGAGCGCCCTCAGCTTGTCGTAGACATCGCTCGGCACCTCGGCATCGGACAGCCCGAACACGTCCTTGATCTGGCTGAGCACGATGACGACGGCAATGCCGACGGTGAAGCCGCGGATGACCGGCTCGGGCACGTAGCGCACCAGCGTGCCGACGCGAAGCAGTGCGGCGACGACAAGGATGATGCCGGCCATAAGGGTGGCAAGGACCAGCCCGTCATAGCCATGCATGTGAATGACGCTGTAGACGGTGACGATGAAGGCCGCCGTCGGACCGCCGATCTGGGTGCGCGAACCGCCGAGCAGCGAGATCAGGAAACCGCCGACGACGACGGTCAGGAGACCCTGTTCGGGCGTGGCGCCCGACGAAATGGCGATGGCTAGGCCGAGCGGCACGGCGATGATGGCGACCGCGAGGCCGGCGAGCAGATCATGGCCCAACTGGGTGAGGCCATAGCCTTCCCTGAGCGCGATGACGAGCTTGGGCACGAATTCGGGCGGACGTCCCTGAAAATTCTGGGTCATGTCTCGAACGGACAAATGTGACAGAAGTGCTGACCTAACGCCGCGTTTGGTGAAAAGTCAATCGGTCTGCAAGACTCGCCAAGAAGAAAGATGCGGCACCGGCGGCGCAAATCGCCGGTGGCAATATCCGGGAGACCGGGTCGGGTCGAATCTATCTTCGGGCGAGCACCATGAACGCCTCGTCGGTGGCGTCGACGGGACCGCCGGTGTCGAGCGCGTGGCAGGTCACGGCGCCGAAACCGGCTTCGGTGAGTTCGGCGCAAATCGCCTCTTGGTCGAAATACTGCATCCAGTTGTAGATTTCTTCCGTGCCGGTGGCGGAGACGACGAGATAGCGATCAAGGCCGATCCTTTGGTCCGGGTAAAGGAATGTCTTGGATATGAGTGTGTGGGCGCCTGTCGCCCAGAAGCCGCTCCCGGCGCTGTGTTCGATCGACTGCTTCTCGCCGAGGCGGGCGAAGACGGAGGTAGAGAACACGTCGAAAACGAAGGTGCCGCCGGGCATGAGGCTATTGCTGACTTTGTCGTAAAGACGCCGCCGCCGATCCGGCGATAGCGGGCAAAGGTCGCCATAGATCAGCATGACGACGTCCTGTCGGTCGGGCAGCGGGTCCTTGAGATAGTCGGCTTGCCGATAGGCGATGCTGAGCGCTTCCACCCCGGCATGGGTTCGGGCATGGGCGAGCGAATGAGCCGAAAAGTCGAGCCCGGTGACATGGCCGCCTCGCCGTGCCATGGCCTCGGCATAGAGTCCCGGCCCGCAGCCGAGATCGGTGATCGCCTTTCTGGCGAAGCCGAGGCGCAGATCGAGCCAGTCGACGATGGCGGCGATCCGCTCTGGACGCCGCGAGGCGAGTTCTGTTTCCGGATCGAGATGGCAGGCGAGCATGCCCTTGGCGCGATGCGGATCGGTCCACAACGCGTCGATCGTGTAGGCGGAAAAGGGTTCTGGGCGTTCGAAGAACGCGTTGAGTTCTGAAAACATGATCGAATGTCCGTTAATGTGCAGGGTTTCGGGTGCCGCTTGGCGTACGAAAGCCTCTAATGCAGGAACCCGCGGGCCGCAGGCGGTGAGCTATGGGGATTTCGATTTTCGGCTGGTCTTTGGGATGACGCAACCGCTGTCGGGA